>JAEWKB010000086.1 GCA_023386255.1 Bacteroidota bacterium | reverse complement strand
GGCTTTGACATTATGATGGGCGGGGGCAATAAGTATTTTGATGCATGGTCACGTAAAGATAAAAAAGACATGTATGCTGCTTATAAAGCTAAAGGCTGGCAGGTAGTGCGCAGCAAGAAGGAAATGTTTGCAGCCGATAATAATAGGCCTGTTTTAGGTGTGTTTGCTGATGAAGCCCTGCCTTACAGCATTGACAGGAAAAGTAATGCTACCCTTACCGAGGCTACTCCTACCCTTGCCGAAATGGCACAGAAAGCAATTGACCGCATGAAGAGTAACCCAAAAGGTTTCGTACTTCAGGTTGAGGCCGGTAAGGTGGACTGGGGTGCACATGCAAATGACATTGCTGCAGTGCTGTACGACCAGCTGGCATTTGATGAAGCTGTAAAAGTAGCCATAGACTTTGCTGAGAAAGACCAGGAAACACTGGTAATTATTACTACCGATCATGGAAATGCCAACCCCGGTATAATATACGGCAAGGAGGCAGATAAGAACTTTGACAGCATACAGAAGTACACGCAGACTAATGAATGGATATTAAACCAGATAAAGCCGACATATACAGTGGCGCAGGTGCGCGAAATAATAGATGCTGCCAACGGCGGCACCATAAATGAAACAAACGCAAAAGCGCTTTTGAGGCACTATGACGGCCTGCATAAAGAAGAAGGATTATACAATTATAAGAAGCTACCCTTTAAAGCTTTTGCCGAAATGCAAAAAGCAACCAACTCTGTAGGATGGATCAGCATGGACCATTCAGCTGATTATGTAGAGCTGGCTATGTTTGGTCCGGGCAGCGATTTACTTAAACCGTTTGTAAAAAATACCGACCTGCATTACCTGATGCTCCAGGCAGCAGAAGTTGAAAATAAATTTTAAAAAAAAATCCCCATCAATTGATGGGGATTTTTATTATGCTTTGGCAGCAGGCGGATTTAGCTTTTGGCTTAGCTCCAGCGATATTGCCGAACGTTCCATTTTAAGCTTTCCTGCCATAGTTTCTATAACTACAGAGTCTTCAGCCAATTCGGCAATCCTGCCGTGAAGGCCGCTCTTGGTAATTATCCTGTCGCCTACTTTAAGATTTTTTTCAAATTCTTTTTCTTTTTTCTGTCTCTTTTGTTGCGGTAATATCATTAAAAAATAGATAACCACAAACATTAGTATTATCGGTAAAAACTGTTGTACTTGTTCCATGATATTAGTGTGCAGGAGCAGGTACGGCAGCGCCTGTACCTCCGGCTTTAGGTGTAACATTAGCTTTAAAGTTAAGCATCTCAGTGCCTTTAGCAGTATTTAAGGTAACTGTTATAGTTTTTTGCTGCATGCCCGGCTTGCCTGATGAGTCGAAAATAGCTTTAATTTCTCCCGTTTCACCCGGCTTCACAGGCGTTTGAGTAAAACTTGGTACTGTACAGCCACAGCTTGGCTTTGCACTGGTAATAACGAGGTCGGCATTACCTGTATTGGTAAACTTATACACATGCTCTACCTTATCGCCCTCATTAATATTGCCAAAATCATGGTCGGTACTTTCGAATTTAATTTCAGGCATCTTACCTGAGTTAGCATGGGCTATTTCAGCTTTTTTAGCAGTTTCATCGTCAATGCGTAGTGCAGCATTTTCTTTGCATGAAACTGTAAGCATTAAAGATGCTATGGCAAGCATAGCTACAGATCTTTTAATCATAATCTTTATGTTTATTGTTTTACATTAAACCTCTTCCGGTTTTTACTAATTTATTGGTTGCTTGGTATTCCTTTACAAGGTTATCGAGGATACCGTTGATAAAAATACTACTTTTTGGTGTTGAATATTCTTTGGCAATCTCAAGATACTCGTTAATTGTAACTTTAACGGGTATAGAAGGAAACTTAAGGAACTCACAAATAGCCATTTTCAGAATTATAGCATCAATTTCAGCAATACGTTCCGTATCCCAGTTTGGTGTCTTGTCAATAAATTCTTTGGCAAGCTCAACCTCATTTAAAACTGTTTTCCGGAAAAGCTCCTTCACAAAATCCTTGTCATCTATATCTTTATACAGTTTCGGTACACGGAAAGCATCTTTACCTTCAGCTTCAATCAGCTTTAGCTGCTTGGCTATCATTGTATTTACAAGCGGAATATCGTCAACCCATGTCAGCTTATAATCTTCAAGATACTCGTACAGCTTTTCATTAGGCGCAATAACTTCAGTAAACAGGTCGTGAATAAACTTCCTGTCTTCCTCAAAATTATTGTCGCGGTTCTGCATATAGGAGCTATAAACCTCACTTGCTTTTACCGCCTCTAAAAGGATAAGCACATAATCATCATTCTGTTTCCAGTTATTGATTTTGCGGTCTTCAAGCGCTATACTGAGCGAATTGTTTTCGTCCAGCAATTGCAGGACCAGGTTGTTGATGAACTTACGGTTTGGGTTACGCTCTTCGGCAGTGGCAAGGTGTTTTTTTCGCGATTTTTCAATAAAATCTTCCTCACTGTTCCTTAGCTCCACTAGCGCTGAGAGCATTATAAGGTAAAGGTCCAGGATGTTTTCTATGCTTTGAAAAAGAAACTTTTCTTCTTTTTCAAGATTATCTGAATTGTTTTGGTGCATGGCATAAATTGACTGCATCACCTTCACACGAATATGTCTTCTGTTTAACATCCGGCTGTAAGAACTTTTAAAAATTAACGAAGCGAAACTACATTGTGGTTTCGCTTCGCAAAATTAGCAATTATATTGTAAGCTAAAATTATTTAGCCATTTCTTTTTTCCTGTCGGCAATACGTTTTTCGGCAATCTGCATTGCAGCCTGTTGCGTAGTAACACCATTAGCTTCGGCAAAAGTGAAAATTTCAAGGGTAGTGTTATAAATATTTTCAGTCCTCCTCATGGCCTCTTCTTTACCATAGTTTACAATCTCGCCATAAACGTTAATGATACCACCCGCATTAATAAGGAAATCAGGAGCATAAAGTATACCCCTTTCCTGAAGCATTTTACCGTGCACAGCCTCATTAGCCAGCTGGTTGTTTGCTGCACCTGCAATAACTTTAGCCTTAAGCCTTTCAATTGTGTCATCATTTACAGTAGCACCAAGCGCACAAGGAGCATAAATGTCAACATCGGCACCGTACAAGTCATTTCCACGGAAAATTTGCGCACCGTATTTAGCGGCAACCTCTTCCATCCTTGCCTCATTAATGTCAGATATCTGAACAAGGGCACCTTCCCTGGTAAGGTAATCAATAAGAGTTTCGCCTACATGGCCTGTACCCTGCACCAATACTTTTTTACCTGAAAGGTTATCTGTGCCGAATTTATGTTTCGCAGCAGCTTTCATACCCATGTAAACACCGTAAGCAGTAACCGGCGACGGGTTCCCAGATCCGCCACGCGATTCTGATATTCCTGTAACATGCTTGGTTACATCGTTTATACGGTCCATATCGGCAGTAGTTGTCCCTACATCTTCAGCAGTAATATATTTTCCGCTAAGCGAATCTACAAACTGGCCAAACCTTGTAATCATCTCAGGAGTTTTATCCAGCTTTGAGTCACCAATGATAACAGCCTTACCGCCACCAAGGTTTAAGCCTGATATAGCTGACTTGTATGTCATCCCCCTGGACAACCTTAAAACATCATTTAAAGCTTCCCACTCATTTGCATATTTCCACATCCTCGTACCTCCAAGAGCAGGCCCTAAAACCGTATTATGAATACCAATTATTGCTTTTAAACCAGTATCTTTGTCATGGCAAAAAACAATTTGCTCGTGGTCGTTAAAAGAGGCCTGGCCAAAAACAGGGTCAGCTTTTGCAAGTTCATCAGCTTTAATAACTTCTGTTATCATAATAATAATTTTAAAATTGAAATTTATTCAAAAACAGGATACAAAAATACACTTATAATTAAGAAACAGCAATATAAAAGATTATTTTTAGTTTTTCGTTAATTCTACAGCCCTTTTACCACATCCAGCTTATACATGCTAAATTGATTTTTTTAACACATTTGCCAGATAAATATTTTGAACTAATAAGTTACAATGAAAGAACTTCAGTATTTAAACAAATTTTTTATAAAATATAAATTTCAATTTCTTTTAGGAATTTTAATTACCATAGCAGCTCAGATATTCTCACTTTTTGCGCCGGAACTCATTAAAGAATCTATAAAATCTATAGAAGAATACGTAGCAAACGGCACCGTACCTGCTGAAGTTATTAAGGCCGAGCTGCTTAATAACCTGTGGCTTATTATAGCCACCACACTCATTGCAGGAGTATTAACTTTTTTAATGAGGCAAACGCTCATTGTAATGTCGCGGCATGTAGAGTTTGATATTAAAAACGAAATTTTCAGGCACTACGAAAACCTCTCGCAGAACTTCTATAAAAAGAACCGCACAGGAGACCTCATGAACCGCATCAGCGGTGATGTTGATAAAGTGCGCCAATATGTAGGCCCTGCAATAATGTATTCCCTGAACACTATAGTACGTTTTGTGGTGGTAATTACCCACATGCTTATCTTATCAGGAGAGCTTACATTATATACATTATTACCCCTGCCGATACTGGCGTACAGCATCTTTAAAATAAGCACTGAGATAAATAAGCGCAGCACCCAGGCCCAGCAAAATATTTCGAGGCTGGCTACTTTTACGCAGGAAATGTTTTCGGGCATACGTGTTATTAAGGCTTACGCCCTTGAAAACCAGAAGCAGGACGTTTTTGTTGACATATCGCGCGACAGCGTGAAGAAGAATATGGGACTGGCAAAGGTTAATGCACTTTTTGGGCCTCTTATGATATTGCTGATTGGCATTAGCAACCTTGTTGTTATATATGTTGGCGGCACTATGTACATTAATGGCAGTATAGATTCGCTTGGTACCATAGCCCAGTTCGTGCTGTACATAAACATGCTCACGTGGCCTGTTGCATCATTAGGCTGGATATCATCAATGGTGCAGGAAGCGGAAGCATCGCAGGCCAGGATAAATGAGTTCCTTAAAACTGAGCCACAAATTAAGAACAACAACAAGCAGCACACCCCCATACTGGGAGAAATTGAATTTGACAATGTGACTTTTACCTATGAGGATACTAACATCACTGCACTTAAAAATATTTCCTTTAAAGTAAAAAAGGGTGAAACACTTGCTATACTGGGGCGTACAGGATCAGGCAAATCAACCATCTTGTCGCTTATAAGCAGGATGTATGATGTAGAAGAAGGTAAAATTTATATAGATGGCCAGGACATTGAAGATGTAAATTTATATGACCTGAGAAACAGCACCGGATTTGTACCGCAGGATGCTTTCCTGTTTTCTGATACAATAAAGAACAATATAAAATTTGGCAAGGAAGACGCTACTGATGATGAAGTTATCACTGTAGCTAAAAAAGCAGTGGTGCATGATAATATTACCTCATTTAATAAACAATATGAAACAATTTTGGGAGAACGGGGCATAACATTATCAGGCGGGCAAAAGCAGCGGGTTTCTATTGCACGCGCCATGATAAAAGATGCGCCGGTACTGCTGCTTGATGACTGTTTATCAGCCGTTGACACTGAAACTGAAGAAGCAATACTTAACAACCTACTTGACTTTTGCAAGGATAAAACCACAATAATAGTAAGCCACAGGGTATCTTCTGCCAAAAATGCCGATTCGATTATAATACTGGAAGATGGCCAGATCATACAGCAAGGCACTCATAACCAGCTTGTAAGTGAGCCGGGTTATTATAAAGAGTTATATTTGAAACAACTTTCTGAAAAAGAATTACAGTAATTTGTTGTATTATTTAGATTTTTTTTAGATTTTTGGTTGCGACAAAACCATAACAACGAACAAAGAGATTATGAGAGAAAATGACATGCTGGAAAAGGAAGAAATCTTTTCTAAAGTTTTAAGGGCAGGAAGAAGGACCTACTTCTTTGATGTAAGGGCTACTAAGGCTGACGATTACTATATTACTATTACCGAAAGTAAAAAGTTTACCGAAGAAGACGGTTCATTCCATTTCAAAAAA
>JAEWKB010000047.1 GCA_023386255.1 Bacteroidota bacterium | reverse complement strand
AAAAACACTTATAAAAATTACGGTTCAGCCGGAATGTATAGCAATCACCAATCAATTTTATCAATCATTAATCAAAAAGCGAATAGTTATGATAAACAAACAACAATCAAAAAAGAGGAACTCGTGGAAGTACGCCATCGTACTTCCGGCCCTTGCGGCCTTTATGCTGCTGTTCCAGGTGCAGGTAGTGGCACAGGTAAAAGAAGCACCTGAAACTAAAGCGGTAACATCAAGCAAAATGAAAATTTCGGTTGAAGTGACCAAAGACTCAAAAGACGAGGAGCTGCAGGCCGAAAGCAAAATATTTAAGGAAGAATTTGATGCCGATGTAAACTTTGAGAACATTAAGCGTAACCAAAAGAATGAAATCACCGCTATAAAAGTTACCGTAAAAGACAAGTCTCAGTCTAAAGTATATGAGGTAGCCGGTACTGAGCCTATTGTACCTTTTACTGTTGAAATGGAAAAAAACGGCAACAGCAGCAGCAACAAGATTTCATTTGGCTCATCAGGAAGCATGAGGCTGGCCAACGGCGCTATATACGTACATGAAGGTGATTCTTTAAGAAGTGCGCACAAAATCATCCGCAGCTATACAATGGGTGATGAAGTGCCGCCGGTACCACCTGTTCCGCCTGTTCCCGGTACCGCACGCAGTTACAGGATACCTCCTGCGCCCGAAGCACCCATGAAAAGCGGCTGGACCATAAACAACCTTAAGATAGATAACAAAGATTTATTGATTGTAATAAACGGCGTAAAACAGGAAAAAGGCGAAACAATCAGGCTCCCTTTCAATGAGGAAATTGGGGAAATGAAAATTCTTACCGAAAAAGAAGGGAAAAAGAAATACGGTAAAGACGGCAAGAAAGGCGTTGTAGAAATCACCACAAAAAAAATGGATAACTGGGCTGTTTTTAGAGATCCGGGTGCTCACCTGATACCGGGAGAAGATGTGCAGGAATTCGGCTTCAGGTTTGACTTTAATAGTGAAGACATAGCACGCAGCCTACGGGATGGCATGGAAAGCTTAAAAATGCTTGATGGCATGAAGTTTTACGGAGATGGCTTATCTGCCGAAGAGATGTCAAAAATACAGGAAGAGCTTTCGCAGGCACAGGAAGAGATACAAAAATCAATGGATGAATTGAAGTTTGACTTCAAATCGGATATGTCTGAGGATGAAATACAAAAAATAAGGGAAGAACTTAAAGAAGCCAGGAAAGAGCTTATGGAAGCACGCAGGGACATGATGAAAGACAGGGAAAAAGCAGCTAAGGAAAGTAATAAAGAAGCTGCAAAAGCAAAAAGGACAGTTTACAAGAAAGCTTAATTATAATGGGTTAGTTATAACAGTTTATTATGAACGCCGGCTTTATAAAGCCGGCGTTTTTTTATAACTTTATAAAATAAAACATTATGCCATGTTTAAATTGTTAGTAAAAATAAACAAGTGGCTGCTGCCTAACTATACTAAGAAGCAGCTTGACCTAAGCCGTGCCAGTAAGCTGCAAAGGGCAATAATAGCCTGGAAGTACTGGGTAACCACACGTGCGCTTGATTAGTACACAAGCGGTGCGTACACATCATACCTGCTAATTTTTTCCCTGCCGTTAAGGAAAGACAGCTCCATGAGGAAATTGCACTGTACAATTTTACCGCCAAGTTTTTCTACCAGCTCGCATACTGCGCTTGCCGTGCCTCCTGTAGCCAGTACATCATCATGTATCAGTACCCGCTCACCCGGCTTTATGGCATCGGTGTGTATTTCAAGTGTATCTTCGCCATACTCAAGCTGGTAGCTGGCAGAAATGGTTTTATACGGCAGCTTTTTAGGCTTGCGCACCGGCACAAAGCCCGCACCCAACTCATAGGCAAGCAGTGTAGCAAAAAAGAAACCCCTGCTCTCTACCCCTACCACCTTATCAATCTGCTTTTCACGTAGCGAGTTTATCAGCAGGGCCATGCACTCCTTCACCGCCTGTGGATTAGCCAGCAGCGGTGTTATATCTTTAAAAATAATTCCCTCTTTCGGAAAATCCTGAACATCACGTATATACCGGTTTAGTGTCATTTTTTTTGTGTTTTATACAGTAATTGGTTTGCAAGTTAAGCAATATTGCCTATATTTGCACCCGCAATAGGCACCGTGGCGCAACTGAATAGCGCATCTGATTACGGCTCAGAAGGTTACAGGTTTGAATCCTGTCGGTGTCACAAGAGATAACAATCTATACTGTCTAAAAGCTTGTCAAGCCCTGTATTACAGGTGTTGGCAAGCTTTTTTGCTTTGGGCTAAAACGATACGCAAACTGATACGTAAACTCATAAATATGTACCTGAACAGCATTTTGATACGCAAACCGATACGCGAAAATCCCACAAACCGTTAAGGAATTCTATACCCGCTATGCAGCGAAAGATTTATAACTAAGTCTCAGAACTATATGTAAGGTAAATACCACGTACAATATGCTGTTATCCGTTAGAAAGACACATAGTATAAAACAGCTATATAGAGTTATGTTTTGCCTGAAGAACAGGAATGCTTGTATTTCAACGAATTAAATTTTGAATTCATTATTCAAAATATTACAGAAATAAAATTAAAATATAAATATTTGAAAGACAGTAAATTAAATAAATATTAAGTTTTAAAACAATTTTATGTTAATCTTATAAATTAGCTGTAATAATTTTAAAACCAATACCTTATGAAAATCCTTTTAATTATTGCTGCCTTTGGGCTAAGCTCTTTTACATCACCCGGAAATCCGTCTGAAATTAAAACTGTTAATAAAGTTGAAGTAGACATACGGGCTTACAGAGCTACCAAGTCTAGTGGCGAGGGCGCCACTGATTTATACTTCAATTCAGTTGCGTGCAGGGCGAGCTTCTTAGCTGCTAACCCAAATTATTTTGCAAACGGAGGTGCTATGGTGCCTGCATCGATGGTATTTACCTGCATTTAGCGCTATTAAAAAATCGCATAAGGCTATCCATGACCGGATAGCCTTTTTATTTATATATTCATTCCTTAAAACTAGAAGTAAAAGGTGCCGGATACTATTAAGGCCGTTAAAGCCATAATAAATTAAACTTACAGATTTAACCCGAATAATAGGCTAATTCTTCTAATCCTGCAATGGTTTGAACTTGTCCTGTTGTGTCCACTTTAAGGTATAAATCAATGATTACAGCTTTTTTTATTGTTACACAAAACAGGTATTTATACGTGGTTGTAGTTCCATAATTTACTACATCTTTGGGGTCTAAAAACATTCTTATGAATAATCCTGAAGATTTCAATGTTAACAAACCCATTCCCGGTAATATTCCTGTACCTGTGCCCAACACTACAATAGTACCATATATATTTGTTGGGCTGGTACATGTAGTATTTCCCAGTGGTAATAGTTATGTTGGTACAGGTACGCTAATTGGCAAGGGCAGTGACAATGAAAGCCAATATGTTTTAACGTGCGCCCATAATTTATTTTCTGTAAATGATGGAGGCAGGGCCGCAAGTATAAAATTTATCCGTGCCTATAATGACCCGCATAGCCCATTTGAAGCTATTGAAGCTGAGAGCTGCTATTATCCTTACGGATATGAGAATATAGACCGTATAGAGTCGTCAGAATCTAATGTGAATCTTGACTATGCAATAATAAAATTAAAAAAGAAAATAACAACTGGCGATGTGCTACCCCGCCTCGTAGTAAAAGATGATAACGAATTATATGAGTGCAATGTACGTATAAATGGGTATGGCTACTTTGGGGAACACATGTCGGCAGCAAGGGGTAAATTAGTTGTAGTTGCAGCCGGATATTTAAGATATCCTATCTCAACTAGGAAGCAAGCTGCAGGTTCGGCTATAGTTTTGGAAGATGGTATATCTATCATTGGGATCCATACCCGCGCTACAGATGAGAATCTAAATGAGGGCATTCGCATAACAGAGGCAGTAAAATATGAGATACACAGCTGGATGCGATAAAATCAATCCTCTATAAACCGAAACGATGACTATGTTGATTAATCGTTTTTAAGCATTTGTTTAAACTGCCGGTATCATCTTTTGCCTTACTACCTTTCCCGGATTTTTTTGCGCATAAGCTGATAGCAGCTGCATAATGTACTGGTTACTCTTGTGCTGGGTTACATAATCTTTCAGTTGCGAAGGTTCGGTAATTCCAATATCGGCAGGTATATGCCCCATACCGTAAAAATGTCCGTTCTCAACATATATGCAGCTGCGCTCATCGGCGCTCCTGCCTTTGTCAATTATAGCGAACGTGGGCTTATTAACTGAAACATAATCAAGAGCCTGCTCTACTTTGCTGTTATGGCCTTCAACCTCCGGCAAATCGGTAAGGTCATTCGATTGCAACACCTCCCCTTCAGCCGTAGTCCCGTATTTGCAGAACCTGTGGCTAATATCAAATTGTTCGGCCAATCCCCTTAGGAGGTTTATACCTTCATACTGCGAATGGAACACCTCAACACAAGCCTGAAACCTTGCCAGCTTACCCACAGC
>JAEWKB010000298.1 GCA_023386255.1 Bacteroidota bacterium | reverse complement strand
ACTACTTGCAAGCTGCTGTAGCTTGATTTGTCCCGGATCACCGTTAAAGATTGTAATAAGCAGTACATATATCTGTCCTGTCTGCGCATTATCTATACTTAGTCTCTCTATCGCTGCTGCAGAATAGCTACAGTCAACAATATTACCAAAAGGATAGAAGTTAGGGTTACCTGTGTTGTTTGGACACGTAGGGCAATCTACCAGGTCAATAAGATTACATGCTTCGGTTGTTGATGTAAACGGACCCCATGCCACAAAGTCAACGTCAAGCCCGTTTCCTGTAGGGTTACCCGAGCTGTTAAATTGTGTATTCTGGATAAGCTGGAAGTTAAGGTTCCCCGGATCATCCACCTGAAGGTAATACCAAACAGGGTTTGGAGTAGATCCTAAACAGGCTACCTGGCCATATTCCTGAGCGTTATCTGAGTCATCTACGTTATCAAAAAGAATGTATTCGCCATTGGTTGCAGCACAGAAAGGCTGCGCATCTAGTATTGATGTTTCCGGCGTAACAAAACCAACGGTCTCCCAGTTACCCGGCTGCCCGTTAGGACATATTGGCCTTACATAAGCAGTATAAGCGGTTTCCGAAGTAAGGTTTTGCGCTATATATGACAGTGAGGTTACAATAGTTCCTGAAGTTGGAGTAGGGCTGGTTGACGGCAGTACCGCAACTTCCCAGCTTGTCTCTGTACTTCCGGCTGTCCATTCAATATTAGCTCCGGCTGAAGAAACACAGTTTGCTTCAAGGTTAACAACTTCCGGACATGCAGGAAGATTCTCTACAATTACATTGTCAATGTAAAGCCTCCATCCGTCAGGGCCACCGCCCGGAACATGGAACGCTATATATACAGGCCCGGTAAGTCCGTTTCCTGATCCATCAACAAGCGGAGTTGTGCTTACTGCATACTCCACATTGCTATAGTTTGCCACAGGAACCACAACCTGAGTAAAATCGGCAGGGTTTTTACCTGTAGTAGACAGCAACACCTGGAACTTGTTAGGCTCAGTGGCTGATTGTACCTTGTAGCGGAATCTTAGCCTTTGGTTACCTGTAAGTAATATCTGAGGTGTAATCAAATAGTCATTATTCGCGTTAGCGCCTGTTCCGTTACCATCAGTAGTAAGGGTGGCAACCTGGTTTCCTTCATACGGTGTAACCGTATAGTTCATATTCCAGCTGTCGGCATCATTGTTGGCATTCAACACGGTCCAGCAAAGTTCAGATGGTGATGTACTGTTAAAGCCTTCCTGGAATGTAACAGGGAAAGCTGTACATTCTGTCTGGAACTGGAATGGCCCAACCCAACGGCTCTTATCTGTAGGGCCGCACACCGACCTTACATAATATTGATACACAGTACCCGGTGCAAGCGGACCGTACTCATAAGCAATGTTATCAGTTGTAGGTGTCCCGGTTGTAGCTGCTGTTGGTGCAGGATCTCCTGTAGGTACAACATATACTTCCCAGTTAGTTGCAGTACCTGTTTCGGCCCACGTAAGTTCAACTGTAGTCTGGGTTGCATTTGCTGCCGCAAGCGTAGTAGGCTTAGGGCACGTTACTACCATTATATCCACATTGTCAATAGCGGCCGGTGGCTGCGTACCGCCCCCGCCATCATTCCTCCATTCAAACACTATACGTTTCTGAACAGGGGTAGCATTAGTGGTTGTATAAACATAACTTGCATTAATCCACTGGTTATTTCCGTTAAAGTTACCTCCCAGCTGCTGGCGGGCGTTAGCGCCGGTAGCTGCAGTAATTTGCGTACCCGGTGTAGGGTTAAAGGTAACAGGCACAACCCATACACGGAAGTAATCCCAGTTTGCGGTTTCGCCCACGGCTCTCCAGTCAAAAGCAATATCTACCTGAACGTTAGTACCGGCAGGTATTGTAAAATCACGATAAGCCTGTACCGTAGTAGCAGAACCTGTGTTGTATATATTACCTGTGCCGTTGTTGCTTGAAATATACATAGAATGCGTTCCGCCGTTAGCAACAGCAGTACCAATTACCCATTTGTTGGTTTGGGTGCCGTTGTTTAGCGTCCACTGCGATGTACCTTCAAAATCTTCTACATAATTTAAAGTAGCAGGTATTTGCGGTGTAAGGAATGGTGTAGGTCCTGTCCAAAGGCTCACGCCGTTTACAGGGCCGCAATTGCTCCTTACCCAGAAGTAGTATTGTGTAGACGGATCAAGCGGCGCAATGTTTACGCTTGTTGCTGCAGTGTTTCCGTTAGGTACTGTACTCGCTGTAGGAGGTGTGTTGGTTGTTGAATAGTAATAGTCATACGATTCAGCTCCCGGTACCGGTGCTGTCCATGAAATATTAGCATCGCCGGAGTTTACAGTACCCATTGTTACTGCTGTTGGCACAGAACATGTAACAATGTTAAGGTTAATATTATCTATTGCGGCCGGCGGCTGTATACCGTCGTTTGCGTCATTCCTCCATTCAAAAATAATCCTTCTTGTAGAGCCGGCAAAAGCAGCGGCAGGTATAGTATAAGTTGCCGTTGTCCAGTCTGCCTGAAGGTTTAGATTATTGGTAAGGTTAACTCTGTCAGCAGTTGCAGTGATCAAAGTTCCCGGTGTAGGGTTAAATGAAGTTGGTACTGACCATACCCTCACATAATCCCAGTTAGGGCCTTCGCCCTGGGCTTTCCAGTCAAAAGTAAGCTGGAGCTGGTAAGTACTCGCAGGAACGGTAAAATCTCTGAAAGCGTGCACTGTAGATGCTGTATTTACCGTATATGCGTTAGCAGCGCCTCCGTTATTACTTATGTATAATGACTGCGCACCACCGTTATTTACCGCATTGCCCACAACCCATTGGTTGGCCTGTGTGCCATTGCTAAGGGTCCAGTTATGGCCCGGCGCTTCAAAATCCTGCGTATAGTTTAACGTTGCAGGTATTTGCGTTGTTGTAAACTCAAACGGGCCTGCCCATGCACTGAAAGTACCATTATTACAATCGGCTCTTACATAGTACTCATAATTAGTGGCCTGGTTATACCCGCTAATTGGTGTAGAGGTTGAAGTTGTAGTATTTACAGGGGTTGATGCAGTAGGTATACCTGTACCTGCCGGCTGTACTACATACTGCCATGAGGCAGATGTTGCGTTTGTCCAGGTTAGGGTAGCGCCATCAGAAGTTATACTTCCTGCTGCTACGCCAAGAGCGGTAGGCGGAGGACAGCTGGCTGCCTGTATGGTTAGTGTATAAGGAGTAGATACTGTAGCTCCTGATGTTGATATTACAATGTAATATGTTGATCCTGCTGTAACGGCGAAGCTTGGAATGTTTACCGGAGTGGTAGCATTACCTGTACCTCCTGCGGCACAGCTCACACCCACGTTTGCACAGCTTGTATAAACAAACATACCCGATGCTGGGCCATTGTTTGTCATGGCTATACTTATATTTCCTGTAAAATCAGGCGTGTATGAATATACAACCTCATTACCGTTAAGGAAGTTACCTGTTGTACCACACCCTGTGGTTCCCGGGCTTCCTTCAATGTCATCGCCATAAGCAATGGTATTGTCAGTAGTTTGGTACGGTATGCCGGGCACTACTTTAGGCGCCGCGCAGGTAGTACCTGCCGGTACCGTACTTGCGGCAATAGGGCCTACAACATCACTCGGGTTATCAGCCGCACATACAGCATATACATATATCTTATAATCGGTATCTTCTGTAAGGCCGGTTATAGTAGTTGTGTTACCTGTAAAGGTTCCTGTATGCGTACCGTCAGGGTTAGCGTTGGCTAAGGTCCACTCCCAAACAAATGATGTAGCATTACTTGGGTTTGCTGTAATGTTTAGCTGTAATGTAGTGGTACCTGGGTTAGTAACCGTAAAAGTAGGCGCAAGACACTCCTGCACCACCCTTACATCATCAATAAGCCAACGTTCTGAACTGTTAACCGACTTATATACAAAAACAATGTAAACCTGCTGGTTAATATACGAAGCAGGGATATCAAACTCCTTCAGCGTCCATATCTGCTGCTGCGTGTTCATTTCAGACTCGGTGTAACCGTCAGCGTCAATAAGGGACTGGTATCCGCCTGCTGCCGGGTCACCGGTAGCATTATCGGCAACCTTAACAATCATAACATCCACAATGTTACCCTGGATACCTCCCTGGGCAAAACGGGACATGAACAATAATTTAGGAGCCGTAGGTACGTTAAACGCCGGCGTCCTAAAATAATCAATAGGCTGTCCCGGAGGCGGAACAGGCTGTGACTGGATAAAGGCAGAACTTGGGCTGTTGTAACCGGCAAATCCTCCTGTGCCCTGGTTCCATTGAACTGTTGGGCCAATGTTGTTCTGATAGCGCTCCCATCCGGGTACGGGCCAGGTCTCAAAACCTTCCGTTGGCAGCTGTGCATAACTGCACAACGAGAGCAACATCATGAAAAACATTAAAGTAAATTTTTTCATAGATTTTAGTTTATGGTAATAATAATCTCCAAATTTATAAAAATTTAATATGAGTGTAACAATTAATTAAAATTTAACACAACACCGTATTTTGATAGAAAAATTTACATTTTTAGCAATTTTATAATTTGTAGCTTTGTAAAACCTATTAATTACGCTATGCTGGAGAAAGAAGCTATTAAGTTTGAAAAGACAATTATTGCAGGAATTATCACGCAAAACCAGAATGAAGAAAAATTAAATGAATATCTTGATGAGCTTGAGTTCCTGACCTTTACTGCCGGGGGCGAGGTGGTAAAACGTTTCTCACAAAGGATGGATAAGCCTAACCCTAAAACTTTTTTAGGTACGGGTAAGATAGAAGAGATGAACAACTACATCAGGGAAAATAATATCTCTACGGTTATTTTTGATGATGAGTTAACTCCTGCACAGCAAAAAAACATTACAAGGGAGCTTGATTGTAAAGTGTTGGACAGGACGAACCTTATTCTTGATATTTTTGCACAACGTGCCGAAACATCGTATGCCCGTACACAGGTGGAGCTGGCACAGTACCAATATTTACTGCCACGGTTAACCGGTATGTGGACCCACCTTGAACGCCAGCGTGGTGGTATTGGTATGCGGGGGCCCGGTGAAACCGAAATTGAGACAGACCGCCGTATTGTGCGTGACCGCATTGCACTTTTAAAGGAAAAAATCCGTACAATAGACCGCCAGATGGCCGTGCAGCGCAGCAATCGCGGTGCCATGGTGCGTGTGGCGCTTGTAGGCTATACCAATGTGGGGAAATCAACCTTAATGAATGTAATTAGCAAAAGTGAGGTTTTTGTTGAGAACAAGCTTTTCGCTACGCTTGATACTACGGTGAGAAAAGTGGTTATAAAAAACCTGCCTTTCCTTTTGTCTGATACCGTAGGGTTTATAAGGAAGCTGCCCACGCAGCTGGTAGAGTCTTTTAAAAGTACACTTGATGAAGTGCGCGAGGCCGACCTCCTGCTGCATGTGGTAGATATTTCTCACCCGGAGTTTGAAGACCATATTGCCTCAGTAAACCAGATCCTTCAGGACATAAAAAGCGTAGATAAGCCAACCATCATGGTGTTTAACAAGATAGATGCTTACAAACCGCTTACTATTGATGATGACGACCTGGTGACAGAAAAAACGCCGAGGCACAACAGCCTTGAAGAATGGAAAGCTACATGGATGAGCAATGTAGGCGAAAAAAATGCCTTATTCATTTCGGCTACCAACAAAGAAAATTTTGAAGAATTCAGGGAGAAAGTATATGAGGCAGTTCGTGAAATACATATAACACGTTTCCCATATAATAATTTCCTTTACCCTGATTATAAAGATAATCATGCCGAAGAAAAAGAGTAACATTTGTTATATAGGGATTGTCTGATGCAGATAATCCCTTTTTTATAATATATAGATTAATAAACACCTCATCAATCAATATGCAAACCCAAACTACTGCCGCCCCGCTTACGGGATACCAGAAATTTGTAATATTCATCCTTGCCATTACGCAGTTTACTGTTATACTCGACTTTATGGTGATGTCGCCTATGGGCGATATCCTCATGAAATCACTCAGTATGTCTCCGTCGCAATTCGGTATTGCTGTTTCGGCTTATGCGTTCAGCGCAGGTATCTCGGGCCTCCTTACAGCGGGCTTTGCAGATAAGTTCGACCGTAAAAAACTGCTGCTTTTCTTTTACATAGGCTTTATCATCGGGACAGTATTATGCGGGGTTGTAGACACTTATGAGCTATTGGTGGCAGCCCGGATCATAACCGGATTGTTCGGCGGGGTTATCGGCTCCATTTCCATGGCTATTGTAGCTGACCTTTTTGCCATACAGCAGCGTGGGCGCGTTATGGGTTTCCTGCAAATGGGTTTTGGCGCCAGCCAGGTACTGGGAATACCAATCGGGTTATACCTTGCCGATAAGTGGCACTGGCATACGCCATTTTTATGGATTGCCGTGATGGCCGCAATAGTGGCTGCATTAATCATGTTTAAACTGGGCCCTGTAGCCGAACACCTAAAGATAAAACAGGACAAGAACCCGTTCCTACACCTTTGGCATACCGTAAAAAAGAGCGATTACAGGATAGGTTTTACAGCCACTGCCCTGCTTTCTATAGGCGGGTTTATGATGATGCCCTTCGGTACTGCCTTTGCCGTAAATAACCTGAAGGTAACGCATGAACAGCTGCCGCTTATATATTTATGGGCAGGCATAGCTACATTAGCTATTATGCCTATGATTGGGAAGCTTAGCGATAAAATAGACAAAATGAAAATATTTGCCATAGCGTGCCTGTGGATGATTGCCGTAGTGCTGGTATATACCAGGCTAAGCGCGACAGCCTTTTGGCTTGTAGTTGTATTTAACATCCTGATGATGATAGGCATCATGGGCAGGATGGTACCCTCTACAGCGGTGGTTACCGCAGTGCCTGAAATGAGGGACAGGGGCGCGTTTATGAGCATCAATTCATCCTTACAGCAAATAGCCGGTGGTATAGCCGCTGCAGTGGGCGGAATGATTGTGGTGCAGCAAACCAACCATAGCCCCCTGGAGCATTATGACACCCTGGGCTATATTGTTTCGGCCATAACCTTAATAAGCATTGCATTAATGGCGCGTGTAAACAGGCTGGTAAAACGGAAGATGGCCTTGCAGCCTGCCGTACAAACAGAGTTTACTGATGTGCCTGTGCAGGAGATATAAGAAGAGTGGAGTATTAGTGCTTTTGTCATTCTGACGAAGGAAGAATCTCGTTATAGTTATAGATTCTTCACTCCGCGATGCTGCGTTCAGAATGACAAATGTGTTTGAAAATTAAAACCCATAATTAACCGCTACACCAAACACCTGGCGTATCTGGAAGCCGCGGAAGGCGTTATCGTCATATATCGTCTGGAAAGACAGGTTGGTAGTAAGGTACCTGTTGATACGCATTACAATGTTCAGCTGGTAGTCTATATCCACGTTCTGCGGGTCTTCAAGGTAATTGGAATACAGGTTCAGGATATTTTCAAATGTAACATTGGCAATTACATCCAGCTTATAGTAGGCAGATGCATTAAAACCAAGTTCATACCTCATCGACTCGCCTTCTTCAACACCAAAATAGGCCTCATCAGGCAGTGTAAAGGCTTTATCTACAAATGTGAATTTTGAAGTGGCGGGCGACAGATTCACTCTCAGGTTTTCGTCGCGCTTATACATAACACCGGGACCCACTAATAGATAGGCAGGCGAAAAAAAGTTGGTATACTCGCGGCGCACCTCAGCATCATTTTCATCACGCTCATAGATATAACCTTTGGTAAACTGTGTCCTGAAGTTGAGGAACGCAGAATAGTACCATCTTTCAGAACCTTTTACCTGCTTCCCTAAAACCGAGTTGATCTCGAGCCTGTCATCGGTTTTCTTGGCAAAAGCACTGGTTTTTGTTTTTACGATACCGTATGATGCAATGAACTTATTGTCCCATGACCAGTCATCCTTCTTATAATTCACATCGTAATTAATGCCAACATTACCCGAAATGTTATTCTCGCCACCGGCCACCCAGTTATCAAAAGTAGACTGGTTAAACAGCAGCGAGGCATTGCCTTTGGCAGTCCATGGGCTTATTGTATCGGCCGGGGCAGGTGCAGCATCTTCATCCTGTGCAAAGGCTACTGAAGTTGAAAGAATAAAAACTGAAAGAATTAAGTACTTTTTCATGGTTCATCCTGTTTTTACAAATATAGAAAAACTAAGGTGCGTAAGGGTTATTTCTTTTTATAAAGCGGCACTGATGAGCATGCCTCGCCAAACATGATGCTTTTGGCAAAAGGCATGAGCTGCTGTGCAGCCATAACATAAGCTTCCTGCGGCACCGGCTTGCGGGAGCATCCTTTAATGATTACCGGCTTACCGGTATAGTCTGTATAGTCCAGCCTGTTCAGGATATCCTGGTAAATGGCAACATTCAGTTGCTCCACCGTGCCCTGAATGATTTTCTTTGCATAAGGCTGCAGGTATATTGTTACCAGCATATAAGCCCAGGCAGGCACAATGGCATCGGTACTGCAATGCAATGCAACATATTTGTCCTGATACTGCTCCCAGTTGTGGTTCTTTAGCGTCTCGCGGAATTCTTTCTCGCGCAGCACAAACCCTTCCCACAGCCATGCCGATATATCAAGCGCCACACGCTCCTGTTCAGGATAGTAATCCTCCAGATCAAATACCTGCAGGGCGCTGTTGGCTACGCGGTTTATTATTTCGTCTTCTGATGTTGTTTCAGGTTTCATGTTTCAGGTTATTACTTTTTGCTATCTGGTAGTGCACTTCGACAAGCTCAGTGTGACTGGGACTGCGAACTGAACAATGAATACTGATCACCGGCAGCTGCTTACAGCATCCCCAGCTCCAGCTTGGCTTCTTCGCTCATAAGGTCGCGGCTCCATGGCGGGTCAAACGTAATTTCAACCTCAGCAGCGGTAACGCCTTCTATCTTTTTTATCTTTTCCTCCACTTCCTGCGGAAGGCTTTCGGCCACCGGGCAATTAGGGGATGTTAGGGTCATAAGTATCTTCACCTCATGGTCGGTATTCACCATAACGTCATATATAAGCCCCAGTTCGTAAATATCTACAGGGATCTCAGGGTCATAAATAGTTTTTAAAACCTTTACTATCTCCTCACCCAGTTGTGCAGTGTCTATTTCGTGTTCCATATCTTAATTCTTTGCCTGGAAAGCCAGCGCATACATTTTTATCTGTTTTATCATTGATACCAATCCGTTTGCACGTGTCGGTGAAAGGTGTTCCTTCAGCCCTATCTCATTTACAAAATCGGTATCGGCCTGTAATATGGCCTCAGGTGTCTGCCCGGAAAATACCCTGATGAATATTGCTATAAGTCCTTTAGTTAAAATAGCGTCGCTGTCGGCCGTAAAAACAACTTTACCATCCTTTTCCTCGCCATGCAGCCAAACTTTGCTCTGGCAGCCTTTAATTACGTTGTCCTCGGTTTTATACTGTGGCTCGATAAGCGGCAACGTTTTCCCCAGGTCTATGACATACTGGTAGCGTTCATCCCACTCATCAAACATCGAAAATTCATCAATAATTTCGTCCTGTATCTCTTTTATACTCATTATTCTATTCCCGCAAGGGTTGTTATTTTATTTACAAGCGCCACAATTTCGGCAGGTGGGTTGCCATGGTCAAAGGTAACGGTTTGGTATTCCTTATCTGCCACCTTAACCGTAAGGGTTGCCCCCATGGCTCCGTCATACTGATGCTTTGTGCTTGGCGCCGCTAATGCATGCATGTTGTCCAGATTTACCTTCTCCAACTCACTTATAAGGTTGTCCCAATCTCCCTTCGGCATGGGTTTATCTAAGGAATTTTCCGAAAAGCCCCTGCTTTGGCTCTTTAGAGTGTCCTGCGTAAGGATTGCCTTAACACTGCGCCCTCGGGTTATTGCCCTGTATTCTATGCTGATGTCGGCACTTTGCTGCCTAAGCGCTGATGACGCGCAGCCGAAAATAGCTACTGCAATTACCAATATGGGCATTAATTTTTTCATAGTACAAAGTTATTAGTTTTTAGGTAAGCATACGCTGTGCCTTTTTTACGGCCTCAACCAGTATATCTATTTCTTCTTTAGTATTATAAAACGCAAAAGAGGCGCGCGCAGTACCCGGTATCCCGAAGAAATCCATTACAGGCTGCGTGCAGTGGTTGCCCGTGCGTATGGCAATGCCCATTTTATCTACAATGGCGCCAATATCGTACGGATGCGTGCCCTCCACAAGGAATGATATTACTGACGCTTTATTAGCAGCCGTGCCTACTATACGCAAACCCTCAACTTCCAGCAGCCTTTCGGTACCGTAATCCAGCAGCTCCTGCTCATACTGAATAATATTAGCAAAGCCTACGGAATCAAGGTAATCAATTGCCGTGCCGAGAACGATACCGCTGGCTATGCCCGGTGTACCGGCCTCAAATTTATGGGGCAGGTCGGCATACGTAGTTTTGGCAAAGGTTACCTCTTTTATCATTTCGCCCCCTCCCTGGTATGGCGGCAGCTTGTTGAGCCATTCTTCCTTGCCATACAGCACCCCGCTGCCTGTTGGGCCGCAGGCCTTGTGGCCCGAAAAGGTGTAAAAATCACAATCCAGCTCCTGCACGTCGGGCTTAAGGTGCGGGGCGGCCTGGGCTCCGTCAATAAGTACCGCAGCGCCGGCCTCATGTGCTTTTTTGATGATGTATTTAATCGGGTTAACCGTTCCCAACGCATTAGAGATATGGTTCACCGCCACGATTTTTGTTCTTTCGGTAAGCAGCCTGTCAAACTCATCCATAATAAGCTCGCCCTGCTCATTCATTGGGATAACTACAAGGTTGGCACCTGTACGTTCGCAAAGCATTTGCCACGGAACGATGTTACTGTGGTGCTCCATAGCCGAAACCATTACCTCATCACCCTCTTTTACGAATTTAGCAAACCCGCTCGCTACAATATTGATGCTGTGTGTTGTACCAGAGGTAAAGATAATTTCATAATCATGTTTTGCGTTCAGGTGCTTCTGTATCTTCTGCCTGGACTGCTCGTAAGCATCGGTCGCTTTTTGGCTTAAATAGTGCACCCCGCGGTGTATGTTGGAGTTTATCTCGGCATAATATTTCATGATCGCATCAATAACCACTTTGGGCTTTTGCGATGTGGCGGCATTATCAAAGTACACCAGCGGCTTGCCGTTAACCTGCTGGTTAAGTATAGGGAAATCAGCCCTTATGGCTTGTATATCTAACATTATAGTATCGTCAAAAGTTTATAGTGCAAAGTTACGGCATGTTTGGCAAAGTCTTTAAGAAAAATAAAGAATACATATACCTGTTTTACAACCTTTAGCGTTATGGTAAAAAAAATTTTATGAGAAAAATCTTGCTCCTGATTATTATCATCTTTCGCTTCGTGCAATAAAAGTAAGTGCAGGCCGTACAGTTATGCTATTAATGATGGTTCCATTCCACGCAAAACTACTACACTAACGCTGTCTGACAGCCTTACCTTCGAGCTGGATTATGTGCGGGACCATGAGGGTTATCGTGACAAGCCTTTTTTCTGTTATAGACACCTGGAACTGGATAATAACGCTTTTGCAAAAGCCGCAGCTCCATTCCTTCAAAATCATTCACCGGAAAAAGTACTTAGAATTGACCTTTTGTGTGAGGGAGGGGATATATGTGCCGGAGAAACAATAGCCCAAGATAATGTAACATCATATATTATATACTATATAGACAGCACAAATTTTGCAGGAATGGATTATGTAGTGAACGATACCATAAAGGAGAGATACCGCGTAAGCAATGCTTATGCATCTGTGTCAATACATTACCTTTTTGAAAAAAGTAAAATTACCGACAAACCATCTGTTATTACGTTCGCCAATAAGAACAGGACATTATATAAAGACAAGATAAAACTAATAAACCCAAAAGATGATGTACCCTATCAACTAGCTAATGCCGGCTATAAAAAAAGCAGCAAATAATGCTGCTTTAGTTTTATAAGTCAAACCCCATATTCACACCCAGTTTGGTGGCTATGAGCTTGGTGATCCTGTTCTTTAGCTCCGGTATTTTTATACTTTCAATTACTTCGTTACTAAAAGCATACATAAGCAGTGCCTTTGCTTCTTTCTTGGGAATACCGCGGCTCTGCATATAGAACATGGCACTCTCATCCAGTTGGCCTATGGTACAGCCGTGGGAACATTTTACATCGTCGGCAAAAATCTCCAGCTGCGGCTTGGCATTTATGGTTGCCTTGTCGCTTAGCAGTATGTTGTTGTTCTGCTGGAAGGCATCTGTCTTCTGAGCTTCCTTTTCTACAAATATTTTTCCGTTGAATACACCTGTAGCGTTGCCATCAAAAATACCTTTATAGTTCTGGTGGCTTTCACAGTTGGGCTGTGCGTGGCGTACCAGCGTGTAGTGGTCTACCAGCTGCTTTTCGCCGATTATTGTTATCCCTTTTAGCGTGCTCTCTACCCTTTCACCCTGGTGGTAAAAGTTCAGGTTGTTGCGAGTAATGTTACCACCGAAAGAGAATGTATGGACTGAAGCATTGCTGTGGCCTTTCTGGGCTATGTATGTATTGTCAATAAGGTTGGCGCTGTGAACATCGTTCTGTATCTTGTAGTAGTCTACCACTGCCCTCTCCTGTACAAAAATTTCAGTAACCGAGTTAGTCAGCACAGGGTTCCCGTTCAGGCTCTGGTGCCTTTCTATGATCTGTACCTGTGCGTTTTCGTTCACAATGATCAGGTTGCGCGGCTGCACCATAAGCGCGGCCTCGTTGCCTGTAGAAAGGTACATGATCTCTATAGGCTTATCAGCCACCTTGCTCTTAGGTATGTTGATGTAAGCCCCTTCAATAGCAAAAGCCGTATTTAATGATGTAAGGCTATCTTCGATATTCGCTATCTTGTTGAAGTACTCTTCTATAACGTCTTTGTATTTTGGCTTGGTAAGCGCTGATGACATAAGGCATACATCAAGCCCGTCGTGCGTAGTAGACGACAGGAACGAACTGAATACCCCATCAATAAACACTACCTTGTAAGTATCTATTTCATGGATGAAGTACTTTTTAACATCCGCCTGTGTCAGCGTATTTTCCTGCTTAGGGAATACGCTGAAATCATTCTTTAGTACCGCATTCAGTGATGTATATTTCCAGGCCTCTTCCTTTTTGGTAGGAAAGCCTTTTTCTTCAAATTTTCTTATGGCTTCAGTACGTATGTTGTGCAGGTCAGTATCTACGTCAACACGCTCCTCAAAAGCCATGAAAGAGGACAATAGTTTTTCTCTCAGCTCCATCTTAATTTTCCGCTTTTATCCAGTCATATCCTTTTTCTTCAAGCTCATACGCCAGCTCTTTGCCGCCTGATTTTACTATACGGCCATTATAAAGCACGTGTACAAAATCAGGAACAATATAATCAAGAAGCCTTTGGTAGTGGGTAATTACTATAACAGCGTTATCTTCACTCCGAAGCTTGTTCACGCCATTAGCCACAATACGAAGCGCATCAATATCAAGGCCTGAATCAGTTTCGTCAAGTATGGCCAGTTTCGGCTCCAGCATTGCCATCTGGAATATTTCATTACGTTTCTTCTCACCGCCCGAAAAACCTTCGTTCAAGGAGCGTGAAAGGAACTTGCGGTCAATTTCCAGCAGTTCGCTTTTTTCACGGATGAGCTTCAGCATTTCATTAGCCGGCATCTCCTCACGGCCCTGTGCCTTGCGGCTCTCGTTAATAGCTGTTTTCATGAAGTTGGTTACCGATACACCCGGTATCTCTACAGGGTACTGGAACGAAAGGAATACACCTTTGTGCGCCCTTTCTTCCGGAGCCAGTTCGCCTATATCTTCCCCTTCCAAAAGTATCTCGCCATCGGTTACTTCATAATCCTCTTTACCGGCAATAACCGATGATAGGGTAGACTTACCCGAACCGTTCGGCCCCATTATAGCGTGTACCTCACCGGCTTTTACCTCAAGGTTAATACCTTTTAAAATGTCTTTGTCTTCTACTCGAGCGTGTAAATTCTTTATGCTTAACATTGTTCTTTTGGTTTCAGGTTTCAGGTTTCAGGTTCTCACTAAAACCTTATCCAACCTTATATCTAATTAAATATTATACTCTTGCTTTTCCGGCTACAACTTTCAAAAAAACCTGAAACTTGAAACCTGAAACAAAAATTATCCAACACTACCCTCCAAACTTATCTCCAACAGCTTCTGCGCTTCAACAGCAAACTCCATCGGTAGTTTGTTCAGTACATCTTTACTAAAACCGTTCACAATTAGTGCAATGGCTTTTTCGGTAGGGATGCCCCTCTGGTTGCAGTAAAACACCTGGTCCTCGCCAATTTTGCTGGTAGTAGCCTCGTGTTCTATTTTGGCTGTTGTGTTTTTTGATTCGATGTATGGGAAAGTATGCGCCCCGCAGTTGTTGCCCATCAGCAGCGAATCACACTGGCTGAAGTTACGCGCGTTTTCGGCACGGCTTCCTATTTGTACAAGCCCGCGGTAGCTGTTTTGCGATTTCCCTGCCGAAATACCTTTAGAAATGATAGTACTCTTGGTGTTTTTACCAAGGTGTATCATCTTCGTACCGGTATCGGCCTGCTGGTAATTGTTGGTTACGGCAATAGAGTAAAACTCCCCTACCGAATTATCACCTTTCAATACGCAGCTTGGGTATTTCCATGTAACAGCTGACCCGGTTTCAACCTGTGTCCAGCTTATCTTAGCGTTCTTCTCACAAAGCCCGCGCTTGGTCACAAAATTGTAAACACCGCCCTTGCCTTCTTTGTTGCCCGGAAACCAGTTTTGTACGGTTGAATATTTTATCTCGGCATCATCAAGCGCAATAAGCTCTACCACTGCGGCATGCAGCTGGTTCTCATCGCGGCTTGGGGCAGTACATCCTTCAAGGTAGCTAACGTAGCTGCCTTCGTCGGCCACAACAAGTGTGCGCTCAAACTGGCCTGTTCCTGCCTGGTTGATACGGAAGTATGTTGAGAGCTCCATTGGGCAGCGTACACCTTTAGGTATGTAGCAGAAAGACCCATCTGAGAAAACAGCAGAGTTCAATGCTGCATAAAAATTATCCCTTTGCGGCACCACAGTACCCAGGTATTTACGCACCAGTTCCGGGTGCTCTTTTATAGCCTCTGAAATAGGGCAGAATATAATGCCTTTTTCAGCAAGTGTTTTCTTAAATGTAGTAGCAACCGATACTGAGTCAACTACAATATCCATTGCCACGTTGTTCATCATTTTCTGCTCATCGATGGATATACCCAGCTTTTTGTACATCGCCAAAAGCTCAGGGTCTACATCGTCAAGCGTTTTGTTTGGGTCAACCGATTTTGGCGCTGAGTAATAAGAAATAGCCTGGAAATCCGGCTTCTCATAATGCACATTGGCCCAGTCCGGCTCCTTCATCTCCTGCCATGCACGGAAAGCCTCCAGCCTCCACTCGGTCATCCACTCCGGCTCTTCCTTCTTGCGGGAAAGCGCACGCACGATATCCTCGTTCAGCCCTACAGGAAACGTTTCCGATTCTATATCTGTATAAAAACCGTACTCATACTCTTTGGTTTCGAGCTCGATCTTTAATTCTTCTTCTGTGTATTTACTCATTGTACAGTTGTAATGTTTTAAAGTCAGAATGTTATAAAGTTCCGGCGAGGTACTTGATAAATCCACTCAATAACTTCGACACATCATTTATTTTATGATTTAAACTTTCAAACTCAACTTGTGATATATAACCTAAATCTGAAGCTAAATATAGTTGAGACCTGAACTCTCCTGCTGAAGCTTTGGCTATATAGAGAAATCTGATAAATTCTTTAGCTGTTTCTCTTTCAAAACCTTCAGCAATATTAGACGAGATAGAAATACTCGCTCTCCTCATCTGATCCCTTAAGCCATAATCTTTGGCAAAAAGAACATTCTCATTTGTAAGTTTATATATTTCCGCATTTAATTCCCGAGCTCTTTGCCATGCAATAATCTCTTCAAACGAATTTAATTTCGCCATACGGAACTTTATAAACTTTTAAACTTTCAACTTTATAACTATAAAGAAAAACTTTCCCCGCACCCACACGTCCTGTTAGCGTTAGGGTTGTTGAAAACAAAGCCTTTGCCGTTGAGCCCGCCGGAGTATTCCAGCGTTGTGCCTGCCAGGTAAAGGAAGCTCTTTTTATCAACCGCTATCTTTATATCATTATCTTCAAAAACCTTATCGTTTTCACCCAGCTTGTTGTCGAATTTCAGTTCGTATGACAAGCCTGAACATCCGCCGCTCTTTACCCCTACCCTTATGTAATCGGTAGCAGGGTTAAAGCCTTCATCTTCCATAAGCATAGCAGCCCTTCTTTTCGCTGTATCAGATACTTTTATCATAACTATGTATAATTAGTCTAATTAATGTGCAAAGATACCACATTTTTAAATAATGTAATAATCCGCCTCCTTTTTATCTATATCATGTTATAAGCAATAGTTATACCAGCGTTTGCTATAAATTCTGTAATTTGGCGGTTTAAAATTGTAGCATGAAACTTTATCCTATTGAAACCGGAAATTTTAAGCTTGATGGCGGCGCCATGTTTGGCGTAGTGCCGAAAACGCTGTGGAACAAGACCAATCCGGCTGATGAAAATAACCTGATAGACCTTGCCGCACGTTGCCTGTTGATTGAGGATGGCAACCGGCTGGTTTTGATAGATACCGGAATGGGTAATAAGCAAAGTGACAAGTTTTTTGGTTTTTACTCTCTTTGGGGCAGCCATACTACCGATAAATCATTAGCTAAATACGGATTTCATCGGGATGATATTACCGATGTTTTCATGACGCACCTGCATTTTGACCATTGCGGCGGGAGCGTGCAGTGGAACAAAGACCGTACAGGTTATGAACCTGCTTTTAAAAATGCGCATTTCTGGACTAACAAAGAGCACTGGGATTGGGCAATTAAACCCAACGCCCGCGAGAAAGCATCATTCCTCCCGGAGAATTTATTGCCGATGCAGGAAAGCGGGCAGCTGAAATTTATTAATCGGCCTGAAGGGGATTTCCTGGAAAAAAGCGAATTGGGCTTCGGGATATTTTTTGCCGACGGCCATACCGAAAAACAAATGATACCGCACATAAACTACAATGGCAAAACCATTGCTTTTACAGCCGACCTGCTGCCTACGGCAGGGCACATACCGCTGCCGTATGTAATGGGTTATGACACAAGGCCGCTGCTAACGCTGGCAGAAAAAGAAAAATTTATGAACGCCGCTGCCGATAATAATTATTATTTGTTCCTGGAACACGATGCCCATAATGAAATAATAACAGTAGAGCACACCGAAAAAGGTGTACGGCTGAAAGAAAGATTCACCTGCGATGATATCTTAACGTAATGTTAATTTCCTTAATCGCTGTAACGAAATAAAATACTTTAGACCAATTTGTTAATTTAAGAACATAAACCTATATGAAATTTAAAAGTCTTTATTTGTGCGCAGCACTTGCATTAGCTCTTGCAAGCTGCAGCTCAACCAAATCGATAACCGCAGCACCGCTAACAGCGCCTGCAACCATTATAGCAAAAAAAGCCCCGCTTTCTGATAATCAGGAGAAACGATGGAGCCACCTGGACCTTGTTCGCGACACTATTCCGGGAATGAGTGTTGATAGGGCTTACGAGCTTTTAAAAGGTAAAACAGCCGGTAAAATTATTGTTGGGGTAATAGACTCAGGTATAGATATTGAACACCCTGACCTTCAGGGCGTGATCTGGACCAATGCCAAAGAAATTGCAGGAAACGGAAAAGATGATGATAACAACGGTTACATTGACTACATACATGGCTGGAACTTTTTAGGTGATGCCGAACATGAAAATATGGAGTTTGTGCGTATCCTGAAGAAGGGAGATGATGGCTCTGAGCAATACAAGCGCGCTAAGGCGGAGTACGACAAAGAATACCAGGAAGCAATGGCCGGCAAGCAGCAGATAGATTTTATCCTGAATGCGGATAAGCAAATACGCCAACAGCTTAAAAAGGATAATTATACTGCTGAAGACCTTAAATCGTTCAACACATCAGACCCTCAGCTTAATGCCGTAAAAGGAAGGTTCATCCAGATATTGAGCAACATTTCCAAAGAGGAATTTGACAACGAGCTTCAGGGCGCAAAAAAGCATTATGACGGGCAGCTGAACTACCACCTGAACATGGAGTTTGATGGCCGCAAGATTGTGGGCGATGATCCGGATAATTTTAACCAGAGAGGCTATGGCAACAATAATGTTATTGGCCCTGTTAAAGATGGCGCCAAGCACGGTACACACGTTGCGGGTATAATAGCGCAGGTAAGGAACAATGGCCTTGGCGGAGACGGCGTAGCCAGCAACAATGTACAGATTATGGCGGTACGTGCAGTGCCTGATGGTGATGAGTACGATAAAGATGTAGCGCTTGCCATACGTTATGCGGTAGATAACGGTGCCAAAGTAATAAACGGAAGTTTTGGTAAATATTTTTCTACGCACAGCGAGTGGGTGTACGATGCTATAAAATATGCCGGCGAAAAAGATGTATTGATTGTTTGCGCAGCCGGAAACGAAGGCACTAACCTTAACCAGCCCGGTGGTGTAGAGCGTTTTCCGAACGATAATAAAAACGGCGGGCCGGAAATCTCAGACACTTTCCTTTCTATCGGCGCGCTTAACTATGACCTTAACAACAACCTGATCGCTGACTTTTCTAATTATGGTAAGTCTGATGTAGATGTATTCAGTCCAGGAGTAAGGATATATGCCACTACGCCAAACAACAAGTACGAATTCCTTCAGGGAACATCTATGGCTTCGCCAAACGCGGCAGGTGTAGCAGCTTTAATACGTTCTTACTACCCAGACCTTAAAGCCTCTCAGGTGAAGCAAATCATCATGAACTCCGGTATTCCTGTAAATCTTACAGTTGCTGCAGGAGGCGATGAAAGTAACCTTAAACCGTTTAGCGAACTTTCAAGGACAGGAAAAATAGTAAACGCTTACAATGCGCTTATTATGGCAGACCAGATGTCTAAGAAAAAATAATTTAAATAAAATCATGTCCGATGGAAGGGGTAACAGCCTTCCATTTTTTTTATTTTTATCCCATGAAAAGAATAACAGCAATGGCGTTACTGGCTTATTCGGCAGTAATTGCACAAAAAAATCCCAATCCGGGATACTGGCAGCAGCACGTGGACTATAAAATGGAAGTGTCCATGGATGTAAAAACGTATAAATATACCGGTACACAGCAACTGGTTTATACTAATAATTCGCCCGATACACTAAAACGCGTTTTCTATCACCTGTACAACAACGCGTTCCAGCCAGGCAGCGAAATGGATGCGCGCCTTAAAACGATATCAGACCCTGACAAGCGGATGGTAAAGAGTTTTAAAACGCCTGATAATAAGACAACATATGAGAGCCGCATCAGTACCCTTAAACCTAATGAAATAGGCTACCTGAAGATAACCAACCTGAAACAGGATGGCAAAGCTGCTGTAAATAAAGTATCGGGGACTATATTGGAGGTTGACCTGCCAACACCTTTGCTACCAGGGAAATCAACCAATTTCACTTTGAACTTTGAAGGCCAGGTACCGGTGCAAATAAGGCGCAGCGGCCGCAATAATAAAGAAGGCGTAGCACTTAGCATGACGCAGTGGTACCCTAAAATGGCTGAATATGATTTTGAAGGGTGGCATGCCAACAACTACATAGCCCGCGAATTTCATGGGGTGTGGGGCAATTTTGATGTAAAGATAACCATAGATAAAGACTATACTATTGGCGGTACAGGATACCTGCAGAACAAGAACGAAATTGGTAAAGGCTATGAAGATGCAGGGGTTACGGTTACCTATCCTAAAAAGGCTAAAACACTTACCTGGCATTTTGTAGCGCCTATGGTTCATGATTTTGCCTGGGCGGCAGATAATAACTTTGCGCATGACAAAATTTTCGGCGCAAACAATACTGAACTGCACTTTTTGTACAAAAACACTCCGGAAAACCAGGACGGATGGAAAAGGCTGCAGCCAAAAACAGCCCAAATGCTTGAGTTTTACAATAAGCTGATAGGCCCTTACCCGTATAAGCAATACTCTGTAATACAGGGTGGCGACGGGGGTATGGAATATGCGATGTGTACGCTTATAACAGGAAGTAAGTTTGAAGGACTGGTTGATGTTACGGCGCACGAATTTGCACACTCGTGGTTTCAGCATATACTTGCCAGCAATGAATCTAAACACGGATGGATGGATGAGGGCTTCACATCATATGCTGAAGCGCTTGCGCTTGAAGCCATAATGCCTCCTTCTAATAAAAAAGAAGAAGAGCCAAACCCTTTTACCGGAGCCTACGCAAACTACAGGTATATGGTTTCTACAGGCAAGGAGCAGCCGCTGAGTACGCATGCCGACAGGTTTGACCAAAATGTACTGTACAGCATTGCATCGTACAGCAAAGGCGAGATATTCCTGTCTCAGCTGAGCTACCTCATCGGGCAGGACAAGCTGGATGAAACTATAAAGCGTTATTATGCTGATTATAAATTTACACATCCTACGCCCAATGATATTAAACGTACCGCCGAAAAGGTTACAGGAGCGCATTTGGACTGGTACCTTACCGACTGGACACAAACAACCAATACTATTGATTACAGCTTATCGGTTGAAGAAAACGGAAATACCACAAAAGTTGTGCTTAAGAGAATAGGCCGCATGCCCATGCCTATTGATGTTATTGTGGCATACACTGACGGCACACAGGAAAGCTTTTACGTACCGCTTAATATGATGCACTATGTAAAGGATAATCCTTACCCTAAGCTGAACAGGACCGAATTACAGGAATCGAACTGGGGCAATACACAGTATGAGTTAACCTTAAATAAACCTAAGGATTCTGTGCGGGTAGTAGTTAT
>JAEWKB010000213.1 GCA_023386255.1 Bacteroidota bacterium | reverse complement strand
GCCTGTACCAACCCGTAAAGTTCTGATGTACTTGCCTGGTATACACGCGTTTTCTTCTCTAAACCCAACAGCCTTACTGCCTCCAGTATACGTAATGTGCCTATACCATCAGCATTTGCGGTATACTCAGGAGTATCAAAACTTACCTTAACGTGGCTCATTGCAGCCAGGTTATATATCTCGTCAGGCTGCGTTTCCTGAATGATACGGGTAAGGTTCATTGAGTCGGTCATATCCCCATAGTGCAGCTTAAGGTGCGGATTGTTTTCATGCGGGTCCTGGTAAAGGTGGTCTATCCTGTCTGTATTAAACAATGATGATCTCCTTTTTACCCCATGTACCATATATCCCTTTTCTAATAGCAACTCGGCAAGATATGCCCCGTCCTGACCTGTAATACCTGTAATAAGTGCTGTTTTCATATATCGTTATATCTTAACTTCTTTTATTGAGTTGTGGTTTTCTAAAAACCAGCTGTACGTATTTTTAATCCCTTCCGCCAGGTTAATTCTATGTTTCCACCCAAGGCTGTGCATTTTAGAAATGTCCATGAGCTTCCGCGGTGTACCGTCCGGCTTTGAACTGTCCCAAATAATTTCACCTGTGTGACCTACTGCTTTCTGTATGGTTTCGGCAAGTTCTTTTATAGTAAGGTCAACTCCCGTCCCCACGTTATATAAATGCTCCGGAAGTTTATTTTCCATAGTAAAAAGAACGGCCTGCGCAAGGTCATCAACATACAGGAACTCACGCATAGGCGTACCGCTGCCCCACAGTGTAACAGGCTGGTTGCCGTTTTCTTTAGCATCATGAAACTTGCGGATCATGGCGGGCAACACGTGCGATGTCTGCAGGTCGAAATTATCAAATGGGCCATAAAGATTAGTAGGCATAAGGCTTACGTAATCTTTACCAAACTGTTTCCTTATGGCTTCACATAATTTTACTCCCGAAATCTTGGCAATTGCATACCACTCGTTGGTAGGTTCAAGCGGGCCTGCTAAAAGGTATTCTTCCTTTAAAGGCTGCTGTGCCAGTTTCGGATAAATGCAGGAACTACCCAAAAATATAAATTTCTCAAGGTCAATATGCAATGATGCCTCAATCAGGTTATTCTGTATCAGCATATTATCCATTAAAAACTGATACGGATAATTATTATTGGCCAAAATTCCGCCTACTTTGGCAGCTGCATCAATAACAACATCAGGCCTTTCTGTAGCCAACATTTCTTTAACAGCCTGCTGATTCCTAAGGTCCAGCTCCTTACTCTTAAAGCCGATTATATTTTGGTAGCCGGCTGCCTCAAGTGCTCTCCAAATAGCACTGCCAACCATTCCTTTGTGCCCGGCAATATATATTTTACTGTTTTTATCCATTTAGTTTAGTAGGTGTGAATTTGCCTGTTCAAGCAGCGCATAGATCTTTTTTACATCCTGCGAATTTTCTTTGTTCAGGATCAGGTTGGCATCATCTGTCCTGATAAAGATGGTATTTTTAAGGCCCAGGAACACGGTATATTTATCAGTACCAATAATCATATTGCCGTCATCATCAACTGTATGGCCTATTTCGCGGAGATAGTCGTATATAGATTCGAACGAACCAAGGTCGCTCCAGTCGAACGAGGCAGGAATTACCTTAATTCTTTTGCTTCTTTCCATTACAGCATAATCAACACTTTGTGATGGGATGTGTAACGAAAGTTCCAGGTCCAGAACCCTGTTCTTCATGTTATCCCAGGCAAGTTTTGATGTCCTATATATTTCAGGCTCATACAGCTTAAGTTCGTCAAGAAATATACCTGCCTTAAAGCAGAACATTCCGCTGTTCCATAGAAATTTGCCTGATGCCACAAATTCCTTTGCGGTGTCAAGGTCAGGTTTCTCACGGAAAGCTATTACATCATTACCTGAAAATTCGATATATCCGTAACCTGTTTCCGGACGTGTAGGATTGATTCCGAATGTAACAATGTTGTCCTGTTTTGCCAACTCTACAGCCGCAAGTATAGTTTTTTTATACCCTTCAAGGCCGTTAATTATATGGTCTGAAGGTGTAATAATAAGTATATCTTCAGGCTGCGCCTCAAAAGCGGCAAATGCTATAGCCGCAGCAGTATTGCGTGGCGTTGATTCAACAATTTCATGATAGTGGTGTACTCCGGCATTACGCAATGCTTCAACCGACAAGCTTCTGTTATCGGTATTTCCTACTACAATAACATCTGTTGCTATACCAATATTTCGTTCAACAGTCATTTCGAACAACGATTTCCCGTTAAACAGGTTAAGATACTGCTTAGGCTTGCTTTTACGTGACAGAGGCCACAAGCGGCTTCCTACCCCTCCTGTAAGTACAACATGTAAAATACTGCTCATAAAAAATCAGATTTTTAATTTAATTTCAGAGGGGAAATTTACTATACTTTAAAGTTAAAATAATCCCAATTGTTGGTATGATCAGCCTAATGTTATTGTTTGTTACCTCTTGCACTATACCGCTGTAATTTTTAAAAGGCCCATCTTTTATTTTCAGTGTATCACCCTTACACATATGTTCAACTTCAGCATGAATATAATCAGTCGCAAGCCATTTTTTAATCTCTTCAATCTCCTCGTCCCTCACCACGGCAGGCTTGCCGAGCCAGTACAGGTAGCGCACTACCCCCTTTACTCCAAATACCTTCTCCCGCAGGTGCTCCTCAACATTCACAAATACATAGGAACTGAAAAGCGGCATCTCTACCTTCTTTTTCCTATCGCTCCACTGTTGCAGGCGTATTACCAAAGGGCAGTAAACTTTAAAACCCAGGGCTGCCAGTTGTGCAGCTACTTTCTTTTCGGCGCGGGGATTTGTATAAAGCACATACCAGGGCATCTTAATTATTATATTTGATACAGGCTGCTTTTAATCAAGGCTTCGCCCCGTCAGTCACATATGTTTAAATGTACTAACAATTATTAATTATTTATTTCACTGCTTACAAAGAGGTTAGCTATGCATTAGTAGGCTTTGCCCACACCGCAAAAAACAAACCCTACCTTTGTTAGTTTCTCTGCATCCAGAACATTCCTGCCATCAAAAACAAAAGCAGGCTTCTTCATGTTGTCATATATCCTCTGCCAGTCATAGTCCCTAAACTCATCCCACTCGGTAAGTACTGCTATGGCATGGGCATCTTTACAGGCATCATAGGCGTTTTCATAAGCAGTAACACCTTTGGCATTCTCATCGGCGGTTCTTGTGCCTAAATAATTTAAATCTGCCAGGATTGCCTCCTCTTCCACCTTAGGGTCAAAAACTGCTATCCGTGCCTGTTCGTTCAGCAGGTCATCGGCTACATAAATTGCGGCCGATTCCCTCGTGTCATTAGTATCTTTTTTAAACGCCCATCCTAAAAATGCTATTTTCTTACCTGATACCGTATTGTAAAGTGTTTTCACAATATTGGCCGCAAAGCGCTTTTTCTGGTGGTCGTTCATGATTATAACCTGCTCCCAGTAATCGGCAACTTCATGAAGTCCGTAGTTCTTAGCAATATATACCAGGTTAAGGATGTCTTTCTGGAAGCACGAGCCTCCAAATCCTACTGATGCCTTAAGGAATTTAGGCCCTATGCGGCTGTCCATACCTATGGCGCGTGCAACTTCATTAACATCAGCTCCTGTTTTTTCACAAAGTTCTGAAATTGCGTTTATTGATGATACCCTCTGCGCCAGGAAAGCATTGGCTGTAAGTTTAGAAAGTTCTGATGACCAAACGTTTGTAGTTAAAATACGTTCTCTTGGTATCCAGTTAGCATATACATCAACAAGGGCTTGCATGGCTTCCATGCCTCCCTCATTGGTTTCACCCCCTATAAGAACCCGGTCAGGATTTAAAAGATCACTTATAGCTGTCCCTTCTGCCAAAAATTCAGGGTTGCTCAATATCTGGTACTTTACGCCGTTACCTGTATTGTCCAGTATGCTCCTTATGGCTTCGGCCGTCCTTACAGGAAGGGTAGATTTCTCTACAACAATTTTATCTGTCTTGGCTACAGCGGCTATCTGGCGGGCGCAAAGCTCAATGTTTTTCAGGTCGGCAGCCATACCTTTACCCAAACCGTAGGTTTTGGTTGGTGTATTAACCGAAATGAATATCATTTCTGCCTCATCTATACCCTTTTCAACCTCGGTGGTAAAGAAAAGGTTTTTACCCCTTGTAGCGGCTACAATTTCCGCAAGGCCAGGCTCATAAACCGGGATATTATTTACATCCTCATCATTCCACGCCGCAATTCGCTCTTCGTTAAGGTCAACAATGGTAACTTTAATATCCGGACATTTATGTGCAATTACAGCCATGGTAGGCCCACCTACATAACCTGCCCCGATACAGCATATATTTTTAATTTTCATACTGTGGTATTATATTCTGCCTACGGTACTTATTAAAGGCGCCCGTCAGCTTTTGTTCCTAAAATTCCTTTTACATCATACACGATGCTCTTCTCTTTCCTGATGGTATCAAAATCAAGTTCAGCAAATTCTTTATGCGCCACACCAAGTACTATAGCATCAAACTTTTCAGCCGGAAGTGTATTTAATGTTTCCAGCCCATATTCGTGCTTCACTTCGGCAGGATTGGCCCAGGGGTCAAATATAGTTACTTCAATACCATAATCTTTAAGCGACTTAATAACATCTACAATTTTAGTATTGCGCACATCAGGGCAATTTTCTTTAAAGGTAATGCCCAGCATCAGTATTTTTGAGCCGTTAACTATTACGCCGCGCTTTATCATAAGCTTTACCACCTGTGATGCCACATATTCACCCATACTGTCATTAAGCCTGCGGCCTGCAAGTATAATCTCCGGATGATAGCCTACTTCCTGTGCTTTTTGCGCAAGATAATAGGGGTCTACGCCTATGCAATGCCCACCTACAAGCCCCGGCCTGAACGGAAGGAAATTCCACTTTGTCCCGGCAGCCTCCAGCACGGCATGCGTATCAATGTCCATACAGTTAAATATCTTGGAAAGCTCGTTTACAAAAGCAATATTAATGTCACGCTGAGAATTTTCTATCACTTTTGCAGCCTCCGCCACTTTTATGGTTGGCGCCAGGTGCGTCCCTGCCGTAATAACCGATTTGTATAGCTCATTTACCTTCTGCCCTATTTCAGGGGTAGAGCCTGCAGTAACTTTAAGTATCTTTTCTACAGTGTGTTCTTTATCACCCGGGTTTATCCTTTCAGGAGAGTAGCCCGCAAAGAAATCAGCATTAAATTTCAGTCCGCTTACACGCTCCAGAACCGGCACGCATTCTTCTTCGGTAACGCCGGGGTACACAGTAGATTCATATATAACTATATCGCCTTTTTTTAGCACCTTACCTACTGTTTCGCTTGATTTGTAAAGCGGCGTAAGGTCTGGCCTGTTATTTTTATCTACAGGTGTAGGCACTGTAACTACAAAATAGTTGCAATCCCTGATGTCATCAATATTAGTTGAGCAAAATAACCCATTTGCCGATGATGGCCCTTTTACCAAAACCGACTGCAGTAAATCATCTTCTACTTCCAGGGTACTGTCTTTTCCCGAATTAAGTTCATTAACACGTGCCTGGTTAATATCAAAACCTACAACAGGATATTTGGTTGCAAACAGCCTGGCCAGAGGCAAGCCTACATATCCTAATCCGATTACTGCTATTTTCATGTTTATAATTAGATTGTTCTGTTATTATTTTAGATTTTCCCAATACCAGCTAACTGCCTGCTCCAAACCCTGCGACAGCGAAAACTGCGGATTATAACCCAGCAGCTGTTTAGCTTTATCAATGCTTGCCAGTGAGTGGGGTATATCGCCCGCACGGGTTGGTCCGTGTTCTACCTCAACCCCTGCAATGGCGGGGTCGAAATTAGACAAATAATGCTTAAGGTATTTTACTAAATCATTAAGTGTGGTACGATCGCCAAAAGCGGTATTATATACCGTGTTTACAGCCTCAGGATTAGTGGTGGTCATGGCCAGCTCGTTCATATGGATTACATTATCAATATATGTAAAATCCCTTGAGTAGTTGCCGTCTCCATTAATTACCGGGCTCTCGTGCTTCATGAACTGCATTACAAATTTGGGTATTACAGCAGCATAAGCCCCGTTTGGGTCCTGGCGCCTGCCAAAGACGTTAAAATAGCGAAGCCCGATAGTTTCTATACCGTAAGTTTTGCTGAAAACATCAGCATAAAGCTCATTTACATATTTAGTGATGGCATAAGGCGAAAGTGGCCTGCCTATTTTATCTTCCACTTTAGGCAGCGCTTCAGAATCTCCGTAAGTAGATGAACTGGCTGCATAAACAAACCGCTTAATACCGGCATCGCGTGCGGCAATAAGCATGTTTAAAAAACCGCCTACGTTTACATCGTTGCTTGTGGCAGGGTCTTTTATAGAACGCGGCACAGAGCCCAGTGCGGCCTGGTGCAGTACATAATCGGCTCCTTCAACGGCTTTTTGACAGTCGGCAAGATTCCTGATATCGCCCTCTATCAGCGTGAAATTCTCGTTATCTGAATGATGCTGGATGTTTTTCCTGTGGCCTGTGGCAAAATTGTCCAGGCATACTACTTTATACCCTTTATTTATAAAATAGTCGCACAAATTAGAACCAATGAATCCTGCGCCCCCCGTGATGAGGATTCGTTTTCCGGAGTTATCCTGCATTAAATTAAAGAAGTAATTTTAAACATCTGCCTACATTGATAATCTAACTGCAAATATAGATACTTCTGTCAGAAGTTAATTTTTTTTGTAAGCATTTAGACATTTTTCTTATTAATTCAATAAAAATGTTCCGCTATTGCGAAATCCCAATAAGCACCAGCCGTTTGTAGAAGTATTTCTACATCTGCTACTATTTTATTTAAAGATGTTTAGCTGTAATTTTTTTAACATTTATTTAAGAATCAGGGCTTTGCAAACGAATTTTCGAACGGCACGCGGTGAATAATGCTGCGTCCCAGCGTTACCTCATCGGCAAATTCCAGTTCATCCCCCACAGCTATACCACGCGCTATAGCCGAGGTAATTATACCCGTATCTTTTATTTGTTTATAAATGTAAAAATTGGTTGTGTCGCCTTCCATGGTAGAGCTTAGCGCGAATATGAGTTCCTTAACTGTCCCACCCTTTACTTTTTCAACCAGTGGGGCTATGGTAAGCTGGCTTGGGCCTATACCGTCAATTGGCGATATCTTCCCCCCAAGCACGTGGTATATACCTTTAAAAAAACCTGTATTTTCTATAGCCATTACATCCCTTACATCCTCCACCACACAAATAATTGATTTATCGCGTGATGTATTTGCGCAAATTTCGCAAATCTCAACATCGGCAATATTGTGGCACTCCCTGCAAAATTGTATATCTTCTCTCATACCCTGCAATGCGGCAGCCAACTGCTGAGTTTGCTCAGCAGGCTGTTTCAGCAGGTGCAGTGCCAGCCTTAATGCCGTTCGTTTCCCTATGCCCGGCAGCTGCGAAATTTCGGCAACTGCTCTTTCCAATAATTTTGAAGACATTTCCATAGGTGCAAATGTACTAAACAGAAGCATCTGCACCATTGCTAAGGCGTTAAAATTACTGAGTTACGGATGCGCTTAGGGCAGCCTTTTTTCCTTCTGCCCCATATACTGCCTTTTCGGCTACCGGATATCCTGACATAATAAGAATTACACCGTTATTCCCTGTAAGACCTTTAGCTTCAATAAGGTAAAGCTCCATATACATAGCGTGACCCTGAACATTCTTAAGCACATTCCCTGTAACACCAAGAACCTTACTATTATTTGACGTGAAGTCCAGCCTTTGGCTGTCCTGAAGCATAATGTTGTCCGAAATATTTTGAAGTATTGACTCGGCCCGGGAGAAGTCACCATCCATATAAGTAGCCCCTATAATAGCAAGTGAATTTGACGATGAATAAGAATCTTCTCCTTCAACAGGATAAAGTTTCCTGTCAATATTAATATTTACTTTTGAAAATTTAGCATCCTGGGCAGCTACACCACACGAAATAAAGACAATAAAAAGGAGCAGTAGTTTTTTCATGAGTTTGGATTTGTTTCAAAAATATAATAAAATAAGCCAGTATAGTAATTAATTTATTTCTTTTGTACTTCAAACCATTATTATGAGCCCTTTAACCATACTTTCTATCATTATCGTTTACTTTGGTATCCTTATCCTTATTTCAAGGGTTGTAAGCAAAAAAGACAGCAGCAACGACACCTTTTTCAAGGCCAATAAAAATTCAAAGTGGTACCTGGTTGCATTCGGTATGATTGGCACCGCACTTTCGGGAGTTACATTTATTTCTGTACCGGGCGAGGTGGGTGCGCCCAGTGGCGCACAGTTTAAGTATTTCCAGTTCATATTGGGCAATGCCATCGGCTTTATTATTATAGCAAAGTTGCTCCTGCCGCTTTATTACAGGCTTAACCTTACCTCTATTTACACCTACATTGAGGGGCGCATGGGCTATTTCAGCTACAAGACCTCGGCCATGATATTTCTCATCAGCCGTACAATCG
>JAEWKB010000147.1 GCA_023386255.1 Bacteroidota bacterium | reverse complement strand
CTACCAGACCGTAGAGAGTGGCATGGCTATGAACTTTTTGCTGCGCGACCTGCTGAAGCAAACCAGCGTGAGCTTTGATACCGAGACCACCGACATTTGTGCGCTTACCGCCGACCTGGTGGGGCTTTCCTTCTCATGGGAAAAAGGCAAGGGCTTTTATGTGCCGCTGCCTGATAACCGTGAAGAGGCGCAACAGATACTTGACAAATTCCGTCCTTTCTTCGAAGATGAGAACATTGAAAAAGTAGGCCAAAACCTGAAATACGACCTTGAGGTGCTTGCCAACTACGGCATTACCGTGAAAGGGAAGTTCTTCGATACCATGCTGGCGCACTATCTCATTAACCCAGATATGAGGCATGGTATGGATATATTGGCTGAAACGTACCTGAAATATTCGCCTAAGCCAATTGAGGCGCTGATAGGCAAAAAGGGCAAGGGCCAAAAGACCATGCGCGAAGTGCCGGTAGAAGATGTAAAGGAATATGCCGTAGAGGATGCCGATATTACGCTTCAGTTAAAAGAGGTGTTTGCCCCTGAGCTGGACCGCACCAACACCCGAAAATTATTTGATGAAATAGAGATACCGCTTATGCCCGTACTTGCCTCTATGGAACAGGAAGGGATACGGCTTGATGTGGAGTACCTGAAAGAACTTTCTGCGGAACTTTCTGCCGATATAAAGAGGCTGGAGCAATGCATATATGAAGCTGCGGGTGAAACGTTTAACCTCGGGTCGCCAAAGCAGCTGGGAGAAGTGTTATTCGACAAGCTGAAGATAGGCGGCAACAAGCAGAAAAAGACGAAGACCGGCCAGTATGCCACAGGTGAAGAAGTACTAAGCTACCTGGCGCTTACCAACCCCATAGTACAGGATATATTAGAATGGAGACAGCTGGTGAAACTGCAGAACACCTATGTTGAGGCTTTACCAAAAGAAGTTAAGGCAAAAACCGGCCGTGTTCATACTGATTATATGCAGACAGTGGCTGCCACAGGCCGCTTAAGCTCTAACAACCCTAATTTGCAGAATATACCTATTCGAACAGAAAGAGGCAGACAGATACGAAAGGCATTTATAGCGCGCGATGAAGACCATACCATACTATCGGCTGACTACTCGCAGATAGAGCTGCGCATTATTGCGGCACTGAGCGGTGATGAGGAGATGGTACGCTCTTTTAAAATGAGCGAGGATATTCATGCTGCTACCGCCGCTAAAGTGTTTAATGTGCCGCTGGAGGCTGTAAGCCGTGAGCAGCGAAGCCATGCCAAAACGGTTAACTTCGGTATCATCTACGGTGTTTCAGCCTTCGGGTTGAGCAACCAGACATCACTAAGCCGTTCAGAATCGAAAGACCTTATCGATGCCTACTACCAAACGTATCCGCGCCTGCGGGATTATATTCAGGAGCAGGTGGAAACGGCAAGGGAAAAAGGTTTTGTACAAACTATATCAGGCCGAAGAAGATACCTTAAGGACATCAACTCCCAAAATGCGGTGGTACGTGGCGCAGCTGAGCGAAATGCGGTTAACGCCCCAATACAGGGAAGCGCTGCCGACATTATTAAAATAGCCATGATAAACATCCATAAAAGGCTGGAAAGTGAGAACTGGAAGAGCAAAATGCTGCTGCAGGTACACGATGAACTTGTTTTTGACGTTCATAATAGCGAACTGGAGCGTATAAAGCCTATGATAAAGCATGAAATGGAAAACGCCTTTAAGCTGGACGTGCCGCTTGAGGTTGATATGGGTACCGGCCGCAACTGGCTGGAGGCGCATTAATAAAATTTCAGAGTTCAGATTTTAGATTTTAGATCGATTGCATTTTGATAATAATTACACATCATGAAAAAAACAGTAATAGCTTTATTTGCACTAGCATTTTCTGCAGGATCCTTTGCGCAGGGTGATGCCCGCATGCGCAAGATTGACAGCCTTATGAATTACCTTACCGAGAATAACAAATTCATGGGGTCGGTTATTCTCCGTGAAAATAATAAAACGGTTTTCCAGAAAGCTTACGGCTATGCTGATGCCGACAATAAAATAAAGGCCGATATTAATACGAAGTATAAGATAGGGTCAATCACTAAGATGTTTACTTCAGCTATAATTTTTCAGCTTATTGAGGAGAAGAAGCTGACGCTTGATACAAAGCTTTCTAAGTATTATCCGCAGATAAAGAATGCTGATAAAATTACCATTGCGCAATTATTGCAACATAAGTCGGGTATCTTCAATTACACCAACGATGCTTCGTTCCGCGACGTGCTTACAACGGCTCACGGTAAAAACGGTATGCTTGCCAGGCTGGCGGGCTTTGAACCATATTTTGAGCCGGGAACACGTGCAGAGTACAGCAACTCTAACTATTTGCTGTTAGGGTATATAATTGAAGATGTAACAAAAAAAACCTATAAAGACAATGTTGCTGAAAGGATAGCCAAAAAAGCAGGATTGAAAGATACTTATTACTACACCAAAATTGACCCTAAGCGCAACGAAGCCATATCCTACAAATATGACGGTACAAAATGGGTAAAAGAAGAAGAATGGGACGAAAGCGTTGCCGCGGCTGCAGGAGCTCTGCAAAGTACCCCGGCCGACCTGGCAAAGTTTATTGAGGCTTTGTATGACGGGAAGATAATCAGTAAAAAATCACTTGAGGAAATGATGACGTTTGATGCAGGCTACGGCAAAGGCATATTGCAGTTCCCTTTTGGTGAGCGTAAATTTATAGGCCACAACGGCAGTATAGAGGGTTTTTCATCTACACTGGGTTACTACCCTAAGGAAGATGTAACTTTCTCGCTTATACAAAACGGTGACAATTATGATACAAACGATATTGTACTGGGATTGCTAAGTATTTACTATAAAATGCCTTACCAGTTTCCTAATGTAAAGACTGTAGATGTTGACCCTGCCATATTGAGAACGTACACCGGGACCTATTCTTCAGCAGCTATTCCGCTTAAGGTTATGCTGAAAGAAGAAAACGGTAAACTCATTGCACAGGCTTCCGGCCAAAGCCCTTTTGCTATGAATGCTGTTAGCAATACCGAATTTAGCTTTGACCCTGCCGGTATAGTGCTGCTCATGAAAAAAGATGGCTTTACGCTGAAGCAGGGTGGTATGGTGATGGAGTTTACGAGGGAGAAGTAGTTTTGAGGGGCTGAGCTTTACTATTCTATTTCTACGGCAGGAGAAATCTCGTTGCTGCTATTTCACAGAGGTGCACAGAGCAGAAAGATTTCTCCTATGTCGAAATGGAAGAACGGCCGACATCTTCCTTTGTCAGAAAAATTCCGGGCCATGTCATTGCGAGCGAAGTGCAACAAACCTGAATATTTATGTTATTATATTTTTAGATTTCTGCTTTTGAAACAACAATATTACAGCCCAAACTTGCAATATAGATTGAAATATGTATATAACCCCCATAATAGGATATATTTCCCATACTTCAATCAACTTTGGCAAACCAATTAGTCCGAATATAATTAATGCTGCGAGTAAATATTTTACCCACTGCACGCCACGTCTTACCAATAATCCTAGCCCTATAATTGTAAGAAATGTAACAAGACTAACAAAAAACACAAAACCTGAAGATAATAGCTCAGGAACTATAATATTATTAAGTAGGCCCAAGCCTACAGATAAAAAGATAAGGTTTGATGATTTTATGTTGTTTGATAAGACGGGCTGACTTCTCATATATTTTACCTTAAACCAAATCTAATTATAACTTCCTGGTGGATTCTCTTTGCCTCAGCTCGGTTTTTACCACTACGGTTTCATATTCTTCAGGGGTTTCATCATCAGGTTTGGCCTCTAATCGTTTTATTAGCATATTGGCTGCGGCCTCCCCTATCTCCGGCCCATGCTGGCTTATGGTAGAAAGGCTGGGCGTAAGCCTGCGAGACCACACACCGTCAGCAAAACCTATTATAGAAAGGTCTTCAGGTATTTTATAGCCTTTTTTAATAGCTGTTTTGTGTGCCATAACAGAGGCATGTTCATCAAGGGCAAAAACTCCGTCTATATTCTTTTTAAACAAACTTTCTATCTTTTTGTCAAAATCTTCAGGCGTTTCAGTACGGATGATTATGCTTTCATCAACTTTATAGCCATTATCTGCGAGAGCCTTCATGTAACCTTCCGCACGCAGTTTGCCTACACTCAGGTTATCAATAGTTGAAAGCAAGGCAATATTTTTGCAGTTGGATTTAATCAGGTGGTTCACCCCATATACTGCTGAGTCGAAATCGTCCACAATAACCTTATCACAGTTCACCTCATCAGAAATACGGTCGAACATCACAATCGGCAAGTCTTCAGATATCGCTTCTTTAAAATGTTTAAAGCTCTGCTTCTTTTGTGTTTCTTCGGAAATCGACAGGATAAACCCATCAATGGTGCCGTTGCTCAGCATGTCCATGGCATGTATTTCCTTTTCTAATGACTCATTCGAAATGCAGGTAATCACATTATAGCCTTTCTCGTTGGCTGCTTTCTCTATCCCGCTAAAAACCTTTGCAAAAAAAGGGTTCAGGATGTTCGGGATGATTACGCCGATAGTACGCGAGCGCTTATTCTTCAAATTAACAGCCAGGTTATTTGGCTTATAATTTTTAAGTTTTGCAAACTCCTGCACCCTGAGCTTTGTCGGCTCACTAATCTCAGGACTGTTGCTAAGCGCTTTAGATACCGTTGATACCGACACATTGAGTTCTTTTGCAATTTGCTTTAAAGTAGCTTTCGATTTCATGACTGAAGATTTAACTGTAAAGAAACGAAAAAAAATGTTCGATTTTTAAAACAACAACCTGTTACCTGTTGCTTGGTAACAGCTTAATGCATAAACGAAATATGTACCCAATAAAAAAGCCCCTGATTTCTCAGAGGCTTTTTGTGCGGGTGATAGGACTCGAACCTACACACCGTGAGGCACCAGATCCTAAGTCTGGCGTGTCTACCAATTTCACCACACCCGCAGTAGACAATCGTAAAACAGTAATTGTTTCGTTATTGTGGGTGCAAATATACAACTAGTTACTTACTTTGCAAGAGAAAAATGAAATTTTTTAAATTTTATTTTTTCGTATTTTTGACCATCAACCGTATATATCTAATTTTAAATGGATAACATAAAAAATTACGTTCAGCAAAATAAAGAACGTTTCCTTAATGAGCTCATTGAACTATTAAAAATCCCTTCTGTAAGTGCCGACAGCGCCTACTCGCAAGATGTAATCAATACTGCCGATGCCGTAAAAGCAAGTCTTGAAAAAGCGGGCTGTGACAAAGTTGAACTTTGTGAAACACCCGGCTACCCAATTGTGTATGGTGAAAAAATAATCGACCTTAACCTGCCTACAGTGCTTGAGTATGGCCACTACGATGTGCAGCCGCCGGACCCGATGGAACTGTGGACATCGCCACCGTTTGAGCCTGTAATAAAGAAAACGGAACTGCATCCTGATGGTGCAATTTTTGCCCGCGGCGCCTGTGATGACAAAGGCCAGATGTACATGCACGTAAAAGCGCTGGAGTACATGGTGCAGAACAACACCCTGCCTTGTAACGTAAAATTTATGATTGAAGGCGAGGAAGAAGTAGGCTCCCCAAGCCTGGCATGGTTTGTAGAACGCAACCAGGAAAAACTGAAAAATGATGTTATCCTTATATCTGATACAGGAATGATATCTAACCAGCAGCCGTCTATAACAACAGGACTTCGTGGCCTTAGCTATGTAGAGGTTGAAGTTACAGGGCCTAACCGCGACCTGCACTCAGGCTTATATGGCGGTGCTGTGGCCAACCCGATAAACATATTGGCAAAGATGATTGCCCAACTGCATGACGAGAACAACCACATTACCATTCCCGGGTTTTATGACCGCGTGCAGGAACTAAGC
>JAEWKB010000100.1 GCA_023386255.1 Bacteroidota bacterium | reverse complement strand
GCCCTGTACTGGGTAGAGCAGCGCATGCTGTTAATTAGCGATGTACATCTGGGCAAGGTATCGCACTTCCGTAAATACGGGTCGGCCATACCGGGGCAGGCGGTGTATAAAAACTTCCTGAAGCTGGATAACGTGGTAGAATATTTTAACCCTGAAAAGATATGCTTTTTGGGAGACCTCTTCCACAGCACGCTGAATAACGAGTGGCACCTGTTTAACGAGTGGGTGAGCCGCACGCCCATACCCATTGTGCTTGTGGCAGGCAACCACGATATTATCAGTCCGCAAAAATACCACGACCTTGATATTACTATTATAAGCGAATGGGTGCTGGACGGGTTCCTGCTAACCCATCATCCTGAAGAGCGCGAAGATCATTTCACCATATCCGGCCACATACACCCGGCTGTGCTGCTGGAAGGCAGGGGCAGGCAATTCCTAAAGCTGCCGTGTTTCTTCCGTTCGCCACAGCAACTAATACTTCCTGCCTTTGGCGAATTTACAGGAACATACGTAATGGAGCCTACTGAAAATGATACGGTATATGTGGTAACCAAGGAGGATGTGGTTTTAATTGAAAATCAAAGCAGGTAACTATCCCTCACTTCTTAGTTTCTCCCGGTGCATTTCGCCCCACGATGCTAATGAGTTTAGTACATCTTTTAGCGTATGGGTATAATCGGTAGGCTGGTACTCTACTACAACAGGCATACCCGTATGCACTACGCGTTTAACAAATCCATTAAGCTCCAGGTCTTTCAGCTCTGCCGAAAGCACCCGTGCCGATATGCCGTCCAGCACCCGCTGCAGTTCGTTAAACCTGTTGTGGCCTTCACTAAGCGCTATAATGATGCGCAGCTTCCACTTGCCGCCTATAACATATAATGCATCGCCTACTGCCATAAGCTTACCCTGGCACTGTGCTGTGCTAAGCGGCTCTAAACCAATTTTATCTGTTGTTGTTTCCATAGAGTACTTGTAAAAAGGTTAGTACTAACCAAAAGTATAGTACTAACTTTTGTATAGCAAAGGTAGGTAATTTTGTTCATTATAATCTTAAATATAAAAGCAATGAACATTCTTCATATCATTACAAGTCCGCACGGAGAGGCATCGGTAAGCAAAAAGTTAGGTAACGCTATAGTAGCACAACTGCAGGAAGCACACCCGGGCGCTGCTGTAAAAACGGCCGACCTGGTGCAGCATCCTTTCCCGCACCTTGATGCTGATCTGGTTAAGGCCATACGTACTAAGGCAGAAGACCAGACGCCGGAACAAAAAGTATTGCTTCAACAATCAGATTCGGCAATAAATGACTTGCTAAAAGCTGACGCCATAGTTATAAGCATACCGTTTTTCAATTTCGGGATACCTTCGGTACTTAAGTCATGGCTGGACCATATTGTACGCGCAGGAGTAACTTTTAGATACGGAGCTAATGGCCCCGAAGGCTTGTTAACCGGTAAAAAAGTGTATCTGGCTATTGCTTCCGGAGGTGTATATTCTGATGGGCCTATGCAGGCGTATGACCATGCAGTCCCTTATTTGAAAAGCATCTTCGGCTTTATTGGTATTACTGATGTTACAGTTGTAAGGGCAGAAGGTATGGGCATACCTACCCTTGCACCCCATGCCTTAAATAAAGCTATTGAAGAAATAGCGGTTTAAGTTGATGTTGCAGATTAAAAGATTATATATTTGATATATCAATCATTTAATCAAATCATGAACAAAATTTTATCTATCCTCCTGTTGGTTTCGGCTCCGGCACTTTCACAAAAGAAGGCAAACGTGGAAAAGATTAAGGCCGAGATCATGCAGGTGGAAAAAGAATTTCAGGATGACCTGAACCGTACGGGAATTGCTGAAGCTTTTTACAAATATGCCGCTGAAGATGCGGTTATCCGCCGGGAGAATGATACTATCATCTCAGGAAGGAAAGCTATCAGGAACTATTATGCCAAATCAACCAAACCTCATTCGGCCGAGTGGAACCCGGATTACATAGGCGTGTCTGAAGACGGGACTATGGCTTATACCTACGGCAGGTATAAATTCGGCATTAAAGACAAGGACGGGAACATTAAGTATATTGAGGGCGGCATCCACACTGTTTGGAGAAGGCAAAAGGACGGGACATGGAAATACGTGTGGGATTAAAAAAATTTTCCTTTTATAAAATGCTGCTGACATAGTGTTGTCACTACCGGCCTGTAATTTTGGTGTATAATAATAAAAGCAATCAACAATTATGGAAACAACAAATGCAACACAAGCAGTAATTACACCGGAGCAAATACTAAAGCACTGGCAGGGGCACAGGGGCCTTACCCGCAGGGTGATTGAAGCTTTCCCTGAAAAAGAATTATTTACATTTTCAGTAGGAGGTATGCGCCCGTTTGCAATGCTTGCTATGGAGATTATCGACCTTACAGGCCCGGGAGTTGAAGGTATCATAACAGGCGAATGGCCGGGTATGGATGCGCTTCCGCATGCATCAGGCAAGGGTATGCCCGAAACAAAAGAAGCACTGCTTGCTAAATGGGACGAAACCACAAAAATTCTTAACCATTACTTTACGCAGCTAAAGGCAGAGCAATTTAGCCAGCCATTAAAGGCATTTGGCGTTTATGATGGTACTGTACTTAGCTCTATACAATATTATGTTGATAATGAGATACATCACCGGGCGCAGGGGTATGTTTACCTGCGTGCACTGGACATAGAGCCGCCTGCCTTTTGGGACAGGCCATAAAGAAAGCCGAAAAAGCGGCTTTTTTTATTTTATGGATTTTAAAAACTCATCGGTATGGTGTTCCAGGAATTTTTTTGCTGCACTGTACACGCCCGCACTGTAC
>JAEWKB010000061.1 GCA_023386255.1 Bacteroidota bacterium | reverse complement strand
ACAACAGGCACTGCAATGAAGGGTTCGCCTTCTTTTGCGGATTTCTTTAATTTTTTCATATGCTTTTTAGCACTTAATTAAAATTAATCTTTAAGACTTTTTTCTGTTGTGCCGGGTGTTATATATATAGTAAGGCACATTATTTAATTTATATTGGGGGAGAGGTACCGTGTTACGGCACTGGCTAATATACAAAGATTATCACTATGAAAATCGCAATTATTAGTACCTCCCCATTAATTTAAACCGCTTCATTGGCAAGGATTTTCCGTAGGTGAAATTGTACGAAAGCATCCATAGAGTCTGATCTTTTTGTATTATCAGTATAATTTAGCGGCTTTATGATGTAGCCGGAAATACCAAGCTCTTCTGTCATGCTGCGGTCACTGCCTTCAGATGAGGTTGTCATAACAAAAACCTTGATATTCTTAAGGCTGTTATCGGCCCTTAGTGCTTTCAGGAATTCTATACCGTTCATTTTAGGCATGTTTAAGTCCAGCAGTATAACATCCGGCCTAAGGGCTAAGTCCTGGTCTCTAAGCATCTGTAATGCTTCAATACCATTATAAGCTGTATGAAGCTCATACTCGCTCTCCAGTTTTTTTAATGAACGCTGTACACTTATTATATCCAGTTCATCGTCTTCTACAAGTAATATTGTATGTTTCATAAATATGTTATTTTTTCCAGGTAAAAGTAAATTCGGCGCCTTGTCCTGCAGCCGATTCTACTGTAATGGTTTCCTGGTGTTCATCAATTATTTTTTTTACTATAGCAAGGCCTACGCCTGTACTTTCTTTTTCATCCTTTTCCCGGAGTGTCTGGAAAATCTCAAATATTTTGTTGTGGTATTCAGGAGCTATCCCTATCCCGTTATCTTTCACCGAAAATCTATAATGGTCAGAAAATTCCCTGCACGTTATTTTTATCCTGCCATTTTCTTCTGCCGAATATTTAACAGCGTTGCTAATGAGGTTGGCAAATATCTGTTCAAGCTTAAGCCGCTCCGTGAAAAGGGTAGGGAGGGGGTCAACCTCAAATGTAAACGAACGCGGAACAATAGAATCGGCAATTTCATGCACAAGTACATTTATATCAATTGGTTCAGGAGAAGTTTTCCGGCTTATGCGCGCATAGTCCAGTAATCCGTTAATTAGCGCTTCCATCCGCCTTGTGCGCTGCGGTATTATCTGGAGGTATTTCTTTAACTGCGGCGAAAGCTCCTTCTGCAGGTCTTCCTCTATCCAGGTAATAACATTGTGTATGCCCCGCAAAGGGGCTTTAAGGTCATGCGACACCACATAGGCAAATTTATTGAGTTCCGCATTGCGGTGCTTTAGCTCGCGGATGTTCTTATCAAGATTGGCAGACATAATATTTAATGACCTCGAAAGGCCGGTAAGCTCATCATTACGGGTATCATTAACTACAGTAAACTGCCCCTTAGAAATATTTTCGGCCAGGTGCACCATAGACTTGATCCTCCTGCTTATAAGGGTAACTATATAGGCAGTACTGGCAATACCAACCAATATGGTAAAGGTTAAAAAGATAAGTGAAATTGTATGTGTAGTTTTGGTAGAAGACATAAGCACGGCACGGTGGTACTTTCGGGAAGCATATTCAATCCTGTCAAACCTGATAAACTTTTGGGCTATTTGGTCATTCATTTTTTTACCAACCTGTTTTTTTAATTTTGTTTCGAACAGTCGCTGATATGATTCAGAAGAAGAGCGCCTGGAGTTTATTAGCTGCGAAGAATAATCTACCCATTCTAAATGTATTTTTCCTATAGAATCAACAATAGAGCGCTGTACCGGTTCATTCTTTACCAGTGACCTAAGTTCCCCGATGAATTTAGGTACACTTTTAATTCCCGTATAATAAGCATCCAGAAAAGTTTTGTCATCGGTAAGCAGGTAGCCTCGAAACGAACTTTGCATATCAATAATAACCTTATGAGTTTTATTGGAATTGCGTATAATGGCCTCAGACCTTGATAAGAATTCTGAATTACGCTGCATCTTTTGCGAGAGCATGTAATTAGTATAGGATTCAGCTACCGATAATAATATAATTACGGTAAAAGCTAACAATATCTGTGTAGATAATTTCATCTTTACAAGACCTTACAGTATGCAGGAGCGTGGGCCTCTTTTGAAGCCGGGATAAAAATAGGATAAAAAGCAAACGGGGTGCAGATTTTAATTTTTATTTAACAGGAAGATGAAGAAGTAGAGTCAGGTTATTAAATAACAGTATAGTAACAGGAACTTAACTTTTAAAATTTGAGTTATTATAATATTGCCGTGTTAACAAACTACTGATGAAATTTAAGGGTACTAAAAAGGACCGGCATGACTTTCAAACAAAAGTTATTGCTGGTTTAAAGGATGCGGTTAAAGAGCTTAATGAACTTTATGAAGAAGCACGTGCAGAATATGAAGCACTTGAGGCTGTAACGGAAGAACTTCAAACTCTTGCTGAGGAGCTATATCCGAAGTTAGGCAGACCGGACGGCGAAAACCTTCAAAACCTTCTGGCGCACTGGAATAAGGTGAACAGCCTTGTAAGAAACAATGTAAGAGACATCAGGGATGTGTTGCGCAACCAGAAAAAACGCCTGAAAGAGCTGCAGAACGAAATATAGGCAGGGCTATACATCTTTAATAAGTTTCCTGGCAGCTGTTTGAACAGGATCCCACACTAATGAAAACGGAGGCGCGTAGGACAGGTCCAGGTCTATTAGGTTTTGCAGCGTAAGGTTATGGGTAAGCGCGGTAGCCAGCACATCTATACGCTTTGCTGCGTCCTCCTCACCAATAATCTGTCCGCCCAGCAGCCTGCCGCTGTTCTTTTCTGCAAGTAGTTTTACGGTAATGTCTTTTGCACCCGGATAATAATGGGCCCGTGTTTTAGTTTTAATTGTAGCAGTGGCATAATCAATGCCCAGCTTTTTGATTTCCTTTTCCAATAATCCTGTGCGTGCTACTTCATAGCTGCATACTTTGCATACTGCCGTGCCCACTGCTCCCGGAAATATGGCTTTTTCACCTGCAAGGCTGCTGCCTGCTACCAATCCCGTTTTATTAGCTAATGTTCCTAACGCAATGTGCATGTGCTGCCTGCTAACCAGGTTAAGCGTTTCAACACAGTCGCCTGCAGCATATACATCAGGTATGTTGGTTTGCATTTGTGCATTTACTTTAATTGCGCCCTTAGCACCCAGCTCTATTCCTGATCCTTTAAGGAAAGCAGTGTTTGGAGATGATCCCATGCCCAGTACTACGATATCGGTTTCAATCGTTCTTTTGTCAGTCACAACTGCGGTTACTTTATCATTTTGCTGCTCAAACCTTACCAGTTCCTCATCAAGGTATAACTTAACACCAAGCTTTTGCATAGCTGCCGATACCAGTGCTCCCATATCAGGGTCCAGCGTATTCATAACCTGTGCCGACCTGTTTACTAAACTAACTTCCAGCCCGCGTATAAGCAAAGCCTCAGCCATTTCAAGGCCTATGTAACCGCCGCCTATAATAACCGCATTCTTTGGCTTTTTTTCTTCAATGTAATTTTCTAGCTTAATGCCGCTCTTTAAAGTAGAGATGCCGAAAATACCCTCTTTGGCATAACCTTCCACTTCAGGGCAAAAGGCTTTGGCACCCGTGGCTATAAGCAGCTGGCCATAGTGTTCCCAAAATTCTGTTTTATTCTCTTTATCAAGTACCCGTACACGTTTGTTATCCGTATCTACCTCAAGCACTTTGTGTAGTGTCCGTACATCAATGTTATATTCTTCCCTGAACACTTCAGGCCCGCGCACAATAAGCTCATCAATAGTTTCAACTATTTCTGATATGTAATACGGAATGCCGCAGGCAGAGTAGGAGGTGTAACGGGATTTTTCAAAAACCACAATTTCACGGTCAGGCTGTTCACGGCGCACTTTACTTGCTGCTGTCATCCCGGCCGCATCGCCTCCTATAATTATAAGTTTACTCATTAGTTATCAAGTACTTTTATCTTCTTCTGTACATAGCGTGCTGAAAAGCCATGAATAAGTACAGAAAAGAAAATTATAGACATTACCAAATGAAGAAGTGTCTCCTTATTATCAAATTCTGCATTATTAAAGGCGTATGCAAGATAGTAAACAGAACCTATACCTCTTATTCCGTAAAAAGATATTACAAATTTCTGGAAGCCCGTCAGCCGGGTACCGGCCAAAGATATCCAGCCCATTAGTGGCCTTATGATAAACAGCAGCAATAATGCCATTAACATGATTTGCCAGTCAATAAAAATTTTATAATTCAAAGCCATATATATACCTGCAACTATAAAGATAAAAGCTACAAATATGTTTTCCAGCTCTTCATTAAAATCGTGGAGGCTTTCCATATGGTCTTCCTTGTCTTCATAGTTGCTAAAAATGCAGGCTGCCACAAATACTGCAATAAATCCGTAGCCGCCTATTATCTCTGTATCACCATAAGGCACCAGTGTTAAAG
>JAEWKB010000036.1 GCA_023386255.1 Bacteroidota bacterium | reverse complement strand
ATCATTCCTCTAGGCCTAAAGTTACCCTTAGGCTCCAGCACCCAACCCGTGAGCTCCTCGAGCAGAATCAACGCTCAGCTATTTGGGCTTGCACCCCGTAGAGTTTACCTGGTTTCACTACAGCATTACCTGTACATACTTTCTGTTGCACTTGTCCTCCCCCAGCCGAAACTGAAGTGACGGGCGTTACCCGCTATGCTGCCCTCTGGTGTCCGGACTTTCCTCTTCACCGTTCCGTGAAGCGATAAGGCGGCCTGCTTGGCGGCAAAGATACTCTTTTGATTTCAGATTTTAGATTTTAGATTTCAGATTGCTCACTTAGTCACTCAAAACTCATTAGCTCAGCAGCTCAGAAACTCAACAGCTATCTTTAACATTTCGTTGGCAGCGGCAAAAATGGTTATTCTGTAATTTTAATACTAATAATAACCCAACCATTAAAACAAAGTAATCATGGACAGACAGATGTATCATTATGCCACTGTATCAAAAGCGCTACAGGAACTTGCGGATAAAGGCTACACCACCGATTTTAACCTTGAGGAAGACCGTATTAAGAACAATCCGGATGATTTTACCATAGAGCACATTTACCGCTATGAGGGCGAAACCGATCCGGGTGATGAGGCTACAGTTTATGGCATAAAATCTAAAGACGGAGAAAAAGGCGTGTTTGTGGCAGGCCACATGGCTTATGCCGAAAATGGCGCTGCACGCACGTTGCACGAAATAAGCATTAAAGGAAGGGAAGACAGCAGTTCTTCAATGTAATGAAAAGACTCCACAAAAAACTTGAAAAAATTGGGAGAGATCCCATTATTACCGCCAAAGCCGTTGGGTTACGCTATTCGTTGCAGTCTGCAAAAGGCTATTACAGAAAGCGAAAAGCCAACGGCTTTATCTATTTTGATGAGATGGACAGCCGCGTGAGCGACCCTGAGGTGTTGGAACGCATAAAGAAACTGGTCATTCCTCCGGCGTGGGAAAACGTGTGGATATCTCCCTATGAGAACGGCCACCTGCAGGTTACCGGCATTGACACAAAAGGCCGCAAGCAGTACCGCTATCATCCTGAGTGGAACAAAATACGCAATCAAAGTAAGTTTTACAGGCTGCGCAGGTTTGCCCTTGCCCTGCCTGCCATACGCGCACAGGTAGATAAAGATCTGGAGCGTAAAGGCTTACCCTACGAAAAAGTCGTGGCGCTTGTGGTACGGCTTATAGAGCTGACCAACATCCGTATTGGGAATGATGCCTATAAAAAATTGTATGGATCATTCGGGCTGACTACCCTTCGCGACAAACATGTAAAATTTGAAGGTGCCACAGTGAGTTTTGAGTTTGTGGGTAAAAAAGGAGTTAAACACAACATAAAGCTGCAAAGCCGCCGCATGGCCAACCTGGTAAAAAAGTGCAAGGATATACCGGGGCAGGAGCTTTTCCAGTATTATGATGATGACGGCAAGAGGCACACTATTGGGTCTGCTGATGTGAATGGTTATATTAAAGAAATTACAGGTGAAGATTTTACCGCTAAGGACTTTAGAGCCTGGGCAGGCAGCTTGAATGCACTGTGTGCTTTTCATGACTTGGGCGAACACAGCAGCGAGACCGACTGCAAGCGCAAGATTGTGAACGTTCTTGACTCAGTAGCACAAAAACTTGGCAATACCCGCACCGTATGCAAAAAGTATTATGTGCATCCTACCGTTATTGCGGCCTATGAAAAGGGTTCGATATGGAACTATAACCCTGCCACCGAAGTTCCTGATGGCGACCTGAATGCACAGGAGAAAGCGTTGCTGGATTTACTCTCTACCGAAGACATTGCCGAAGTGGTAGCTTAACGTATTTCAATATTTTCTTTAAAAGGATATTGATAAATAAAGAACTTAGCCTCCACCCCCGGATGCTCTTTTTTCCATTGCTTTACAAACCTGCCGTAGTACCACTCTTCGGGGTATGGAGGGAGGCCAATCCCTTCAAATGCCCACTTTTGAACCTTCAGCATTGAAGTATTAGTACAGATATGATGTGTATCTTTAGAAAGATAATAGCGTAATTGCGGTACAGCTTCCTCTTCGACGCATATTGCTAAATTCTTTGTTTTGCCAGAATATAGATTCGATGAGAAATGGCTGTCCCAGTATCCCCAGAAACTCAGCATGGGCAGAATCCCGAAGAACAGCAGCACCAACCTGTTCCACCCTGCAAAGAGGAATGAGAAAAGGAATTGCTGCCTGTTATGTATAAAAAGCAGGTACAGGTATGCAATCATAGCTACATTCCACGGCCACACGATCATATTATAGTTGAGCCCGTACGGCCCCAGGAACACCAGATTAAACAGGTGCATGGCTATAAGAGCAAACGCAGGCCATTTTTTGTTCCTCATGAATAGTAATGTCAGCCCGCAAATTATTTCAATTACAGGAAGTACCAGCCCTATATAATGAAGCTGTAATGAGGCTATTTGTTTTGAAGAAAGGCCTCCGAACGAGCGCAGCATCATATTCTCCCATATTGTATATAGGAAGCCGCCGTTGAGCTTATGCACCCCGCTGAAGATATAGATTGTTGCCAACATAAAGGCCATAGCATTATAAAATACTTTAGGCTTGTACAGGCTGTAGCTGAAAATAAAAGTGATAAAAAGGTACTGGAACTCCCACGGTTGCCAGCGTGCTACATCCAACAGGCAGGAAGCAAGTTCCGCGATAATGAGAAGAATAGATAAGGCTTTTATGCGAGGGAAAAACAACAGCATCCCCATAGCTGCTACAGAAATCCAAAATAAGGTTTGGTGTACAGCAGGCTGTACGGTTTCGAGAGCATCAAAGGCAGGAATTATCGGAAATAACCTTCCCTCTGCCACCCAAGCCTGAAAGCTAATAAATTTGGCGCAAATCCAGAAAAAAATAGTAATTTTAAGTACTGGAACAGGAACCTGTGAGGTATGTTCAGGTAATGATGCTGTTCCTGCCCTAACCATTTTAGCCAAGCTGGCTCATAAGGAAGCCTCTATATAATTTAGTATTCTTTACTTCCCATATAACAATAAAATGGGCTAAAACCACTTCTTCACCCGGATTTTCAATTGCATTAACGTAATGGGTATAGCGAACGGTAACAGTATTACCTTCAGCAATCATGTGGCTGATATCAAGACGTGATGAGGAATATGACTTCGACATTTCGGCAGCAAGTGTCATAAAATCGCTTTTGTCCAGCTCAAGGTAACCTTTAGAACTGTGCCATTTCAGCTGAAGCTCATTGTCAATCAATTTATCAATAGCCTGCGTATCTCCTGAGGCCGCCGCATTATAATATTCCTGTACCAGTTCTTTTGCATCCATATTATTTCAGTTTTTCCAGTATTTCAGGTATTCTCTTTACGTTTGCCATCTGCTTCAGCTTCTCCCTCGATTCTTCTACCGGAGTGCCAAAATACACCTTTCCACCCTCTATAGATTTTGTAACGCCTGTCTGCCCCATGACTATGGCCTTAGCACCAATAGTTATGCCGCTGGTAGTGCCCACCTGCCCCCAAAGGGTTACTTCATCTTCAATAACCACACATCCCGCAATACCGGTTTGTGCTGCAATAAGGCATTTTTTACCAATAACAGTATCATGCCCCACATGCACCTGGTTATCCATTTTTGTCCCTTCGCCTATGGTAGTATCGCCGGTAACGCCTTTATCAATAGTACAAAGTGCGCCTATACCCACATTATCCTCAATAATAACCCTTCCGCCCGAAAGCAGCTGGTCAAAACCTTCAGTACGCTTTTTATAATAAAAGGCATCAGCACCAAGAACGGTACCGGCATGTATAATTACATTATCGCCAATAATGGTATTATCATAAATAGCGACATTGGAATGGATAAGGCAATCTTTTCCAATCTTCACATTATTACCTACAAATGTATTAGGCTGTATAACAGTTCTTTCTCCAATTTCAGCTGAAGCAGAAATTGAAGTATTTGAAGATTGAAACGGTTTAAAGTGCCGAGTTAGTTTATTGAAGTCCCTGAACGGGTCGTCAGATATGAGCAATGCTTTTCCTTCAGGACAATCTACCTTTTTGTTGATTAAAACAATAGTAGCAGCCGACTGTAGTGCCTTGTCATAATATTTTGGATGATCTACAAATACAATATCTCCGGGTTCCACAACATGAATCTCGTTCATACCATGCACCGGAAACTCAGCATCACCCACATATTCAGACCCTATTATGCCCGCAATCTGCTCTAAAGGATAAACTTTGGGAAACTTCATCTTTCTTAGTTGATTAGTTTGTAGTTAATAGGTTGATAAATTGAAGCTATAATAAACACATCTACTTATCAACCCATCAACACTGTACTATTCTTTTACACGCTCCATGTAGTGGCCGGTAGCGGTATCAATCTTAATTTTATCACCTTCATTAATGAAAAGCGGCACGTTAACCGATGCACCTGTTTCCACTTTTGCAGGCTTTGTAGCATTGGTGGCAGTGTTACCCTTAACACCCGGTTCAGCATACGTTACCTCAAGAATAACTGATGCAGGCATATCAACAGATAATGGCGCATCAGTTTCGGTGTTCCATATTACCATAACGTTCTCACCTTCTTTCAACAGGTCCGGAGCATCAAGAATATCCCTGTGAAGCGATATCTGCTCGTATGTTTCCACATGCATAAAATGGTACTGGTCACCTTCAGGGTAAAGGAACTGGAACTTGTGAGTTTCTACCCTTACATCTTCAATTTTATGGCCTGCCGAGAAAGTGTTATCAAGCACTTTACCGTTAGTTAAGCTCTTTAATTTCGTCCTTACAAAAGCAGGGCCTTTACCCGGTTTTACGTGAAGGAATTCGATTATTTTGTATATATCATTATTGAATTTAATACATAATCCGTTTCTGATATCTGAAGTACTTGCCATGTTTTATTTATTTGCTTATTCTGTTATTTTGTTTGTTGTTACGTCGGTTGTTGTTAAGCCGGCTGTCGACTTAGCGACAAGCCTAACAACAAATTTTTCTAATATATCCCTGTATATCCTTTCATTACACCTCTTGAAGAATTCCTGATGAACAGGATAATCTCATCGCGCTCGGGCGTCGCCTCCATTTCGGCTTCAATTATTCCCAGGGCCTGTGTAGTATTGTAATTCTTTTGGTACAATATCCTGTAAATATCCTGTATTTCCCTTATTTTTTCGGTTGTGAAGCCTCTTCTCCTTAATCCTACCGAATTGATACCTACATAAGAAAGCGGCTCCTTAGCAGCTTTGGTGTAAGGCGGAACATCTTTACGCACCAGTGAACCTCCCGAAATCATTGCGTGGTCTCCAATGCTGATGAACTGATGAATTGCAGCAAGGCCGCCAATGATGGCATAATTACCAACAGTTACGTGCCCTGCAAGGGCAACTCCGTTCACTATGATAGCATTATCACCGATATGGCAGTCGTGGGCAATATGCGCCGTAGCCATAATAAGGCAGTTTTTACCTATACGTGTCTGTCCTGAAGCAATAGTTCCCCTATTTATAGTAACACATTCACGTACAGTAGAGTTATCACCTATTATTGCAAGCGATTCTTCACCTCCAAATTTAAGATCCTGAGGCACTGCAGATATTACGGCACCCGGAAATATATTACAGTTTTTGCCAATCCTGGCGCCTTCCATAATAGTAACGTTTGAACCTATCCAGGTACCCTCGCCTATCTCCACATTATTATGGATGGTTGTAAAAGGCTCGATCACTACATTTTTAGCGATCTTGGCGCCCGGATGTACATATGCTAACGGTTGATTCATACAATCTTGTTGTTTTAGCTGTTTTTGACAATTTGCGCCATAAGTTCGGCTTCGGCTACCAGCCTGCCGTTAGCATAAGCGTTGGCCTGCATGTGGCAGATACCACGGCGTATAGGTGAAAGCAGGTCACACTTAAATACCAGCGTATCGCCCGGCAACACCTTATACTTAAACCTTACATTATCTATTTTCATGAAGTAGGTCAGGTAATTTTCAGGATCCGGCACAGAGCTTAAAATAAGGATACCGCCTGTTTGCGCCATTGCCTCTATAATAACAACGCCAGGCATAACAGGAGCACCCGGGAAGTGCCCCACGAAGAAATTCTCGTTCATGGTCACATTCTTAAGTCCCACCACATGGCTATCGCTCATTTCAATTATCTTATCTACCAAAAGGAACGGCGGGCGGTGCGGCAGCATGGTCATGATCTTGTTCACATCCTTAAGCGGCTCTGCATGCAGGTCATACACCGGCACCTGGTTGCGCTGCTCTATCTTTATAATCTTTTGAAGTTTCTTAGCAAACTGGGTATTTACAAAATGACCCGGCTTGTTAGCTATAACTTTACCTTTAATTTTAGTGCCTATAAGGGCAAGGTCGCCCACTACATCAAGGAGTTTGTGGCGTGCTGCCTCATTAGGATAATGAAGTGTAAGGTTATCCAGTATACCGTTTGGTTTTACTGCAATACTTTCTTTTCCAAAAGCAACTTTAAGGCTTTCCATGGTTTTTGGAGATATCTCTTTATCTACATATACTATCGCATTGTTAAGGTCTCCACCTTTAATAAGGCCATTGTTCAGCAATGTTTCAAGCTCGTGTAGGAAACTAAAGGTGCGCGCATCGGCAATCTCACTTTTAAACTCACCAATATTTTTAAGCGTAGCATTTTGCGTACCAAGAACTTTGGTGCCAAAATCAACCATAGCAGTTACCTGATAATCATCTGCAGGCATTACAATAATCTCACTGCCTGTAGACTCATCGGTATATGATATCACTTCCTTAACTACATATACTTTACGCTCTGCATCCTGTTCTTCAATACCTGCTTTTTCTATAGCCTCAACAAAATATTTGGAAGAACCATCCATAATAGGCGGCTCAGAAGCATCAAGCTCAATGATAACATTATCAACATCACAACCTACAAATGCAGCAAGCACATGCTCTGATGTCTGTATTTTTACACCTTTCTTTTCAAGGTTTGTACCTCTTTGGGTATTAACTACATAATTGGCATCAGCCTCAACAATAGGCTGCCCTTCTAAATCTACCCTTACAAATGTGTATCCATTATTTACAGGCGCCGGTTTAAAGGTCATAGTAACCTCTTTTCCCGTATGCAGGCCTACCCCTTTTAAGGAAATCTCACTTTTGATGGTGGTTTGTTTAACCATTATCAGTATATTTTAGTTTAGTGTTTGTTTTGCTGTTTAAGGTCTTCAATATCGGAAACTATTTTAGGCAGGTTCCTGAAGTGCACGTATGACTTGTTAAAATCAGAATATCCGAGTGCAGGGCTTCCCTGTACCGCCTCGCCATCAGGAATACTCTTGCCAACGCCCGATTGTGCCTGTATGCGTACATTATTACCTATGGTAATGTGCCCTACTATACCAACCTGACCGCCAATAATACAGTTTTTGCCAATTTTTGTGGAGCCTGCAACACCTGTTTGCGAAGCTATAACTGTATTTTCGCCTATAACTACGTTATGGGCTATCTGTATTTGGTTATCAAGCTTAACACCTTTTTTTATAACTGTTGAACCCAGCGTGGCCCTGTCTATTGTAGTACAGGCACCAATGTCAACATTGTCTTCGATTATTACATTTCCTATTTGCGGCACTTTGCTGTATACGCCTTCTTCATTTGGCGTGAAACCAAAACCGTCAGATCCTATTATAGAGCCCGAATGAATGGTGCAGCCGTTACCTATCTCTGTCTCCGAATATACGCGTACACCCGCAAATAAAATAGTATTATCGCCTATGGTTACGTTATCGCCCACAAAGCTGTTCGGGTATATTTTTACGTTTGTGCCAATTTTTACATTTTTGCCGATGTAGCAGAAACTGCCAAGGTATAGGCCTTCGCCATAGGTAACACCTTCAGATACTACCGATGGCTGCTCTATGCCCGATTTCATGAGCTTTACCTGGTTGTAATATTCCAAAAGTTTAGAGAATGCCTTATAAGCATCCTCTACCTTTATAAGTGTAGTGGTTATGGCAGATTCAGCTTCAAAAGTTTTATTTACAATGGTAATAGTAGCTTGTGTAGAATATATATATTGCTGATATTTTGGGTTTGCCAGGAAGGTAAGTGAACCTTCTACCCCTTCCTCTATTTTGGCAAGCTTATAGACACTGGCCTGCGGATTACCCACTACCTCGCCTTCCAAAATACCTGCTATTTGTTCTGCTGTAAATTTCATCCCGACAAAAATATAAAATTAAATTAAAAAGCTACTTTTTCCAAAAGTTGTTTTGGAAAGCACAGGTAATATTTGGTTACGGGCTTAGATAATGCCTTTAAATTCAACTGGTCTGATGCTTCAACCACATCTTCCACAGTGCGGTCTTTCTTTAATATATGTATGGGTTCGCCGGTCTTATTGTATGCCTGGTTCTTTATTTTTCCCTTAAATACAAAGTAAGCCGCTTCTTTTTCGGTAAGTCCCTGCTCCTGCATCAACATATCCCGCAGTTCATCCGCTTTAGTTTTATCTACCTTTTCGGTATGCATACGAATTTTTAACAGGTCGCGATTTATTATCATCCTGCACAGTTCGCCCAACACATAGTCATCATGGTGCTGCCAGGCCTTTAATGCCGACATAATATCATAATCATCAAGCTGTGCAAAAGTGTCCAGTACCTTCTCATTAAAATCCTGCAGCTCTATCCTGTTGTTTAAAAAGAATTGCAATGGCTTACTGCTCTCCAGTTCTACACCCATGTGCGTAAGCTCTTTGGCACGCTTTAATATCTTAACCAGCATCAGCTCGGCAGCTACACTCGTTTTGTGCAGGTAGGCCTGCCAGTACATGAGCCTGCGTGCTACCAGGAACTTCTCTACCGAATAAATACCCTTCTCCTCTATCACCAGCATATCGTCCTGCACGTTCATCATCTGGATAAGGCGCTCACTGTTGATGTTTCCCTCTGCCACACCGCTGTAAAAGCTGTCGCGCTTAAGGTAGTCCATGCGGTCCATATCCAGCTGGCTCGATATTAGCTGCAGCATGAACCTGCGGTGGTATTCGCCCTTAAATATTTGTATGGCGAGGGTAAGCCTTCCCTCAAATATTTCATTAAGCCTGTTCATGAACAGGAGCGAAATACTCTCGTGATTAACGTTCTCAACAATACTGTGCTCCATGGCATGGCTGTACGGCCCGTGGCCTATGTCATGCAACAGTATAGCTATGCACAGGGCATTTTCTTCTTCTTCAGATATTTCAACACCTTTAAACTTTAACACCTGGATTGTCCTCTGCATTATATGCATGCAGCCCAGCGCGTGGTGAAAGCGCGTATGGTGCGCACCAGGGTACACAAGGTAGCTCATACCCATTTGTGAAATGCGGCGCAGGCGCTGGAAATAAGGGTGCTGAATAACATCATACACCAACGGGTTGGTTATAGAGATGAAACCGTATATTGGGTCGTTAAGTATCTTAAGCTTGTTTAACTGGCTCACATTGTAAATTTTAAACAAATATAGCAATTACGCCTGTGGAAGCAGGGATGAAAACTTACTTTTAACCGGGCTATAATTGTTTGTGCGGAATATTTTTGTAGGAACAGTTAAAGATTGGTTAATGATGATTTGCAACCACACTGGTTTAGAACATTATAAGTAACTTTATATAACTAATACGCTGCTTATGAAAACGCTATTTACAATTGCCGCTTTTTTTGCTTTTACTGCAATATCTTTCGGACAGGCACAGGAAGAACATGAACGCCTGCAGCAACAACCGCCGCCGGTAACGCAAAAACAAGTAGAGAAGCATGCTGAAGAAGCACAGGAAATGCGGGAAGCAAATCCACGGCAGGATGCCCAACTGAAAAAACAGCAAAAGGAAGACTTGAAAGCTAACAAGCGTGATGCGGCAACAACCGGAAATAACAGCACAGCAGCAAACACCAGGAATAAAAGCAATAAAACTTCAACACGGCCTGATAAACAATAATAACGTTATTTTTTGTTACTTAGGTTATTGAAGGAGAGG
>JAEWKB010000032.1 GCA_023386255.1 Bacteroidota bacterium | reverse complement strand
CTATATACAGCAATGCATCTTTAAGTTCGGCTTCTTTCTGCAGCTTTACAGTTTTTATTTTTTGCCGGTTATATACCAGTAATCCCATCATGGCTATAATCACAGCAAGTAAAAATGCAAGGTAGATGATATTGTTCTTATGGTCTATCTTCAGGCGCGTCTCGGCCAGCTGTGCCCGCTGCGCCAATATTTCCCTTTCTTTCTTTTCTGTTTCATATTTTGTTTCCAGCTCAGCCATACGGGCAAAGTTTTCGCGGTTTAGCAGTGAATCCTTTATCTTTTCTGCCGTTACAAGATTGTCATAAGCACCGGCAATGTCCCTTGTAGCTTCCTGCACTTTAGAAAGCAGCTGCAGCGCGTCCGACTGTTCTTTCTTAGCGCCAATATCCTTGGCAATGTTTACGGCTAGCTGTGCGTATTTTTGAGCGGCAGTATGTTTCTTCTGCTGAAGATAGATGTCAGCCAGTATGGTGTAACTATAAATCAGGCCATATTTATCATCAAGTTTAATGCGCAGCGGTATTGCCTTGTTTATATATTCCAGCGATAGCGCATAGTTTTTGGTCATGAGGTATATTTCTGCCATGTTATTGTATATTATTCCCAACCCTTTTTCATCTTTTACCCTCTGTTTTACAGGAATAGTCTTTTTATATATACCTATGGCTTTATCATATTGTTTTAAATGCTTGAAATATATAAAAGCCCTGTTGTTTGCCGCGCCTGCCTGCCCTCCTTCGTTGTCAGACAGAGCATAGTACTTTTCTGCTTCATAAAAATATTTAATGGATTCCGCATAGCGGTCCTGCGCATTATTTACAATACCAAGGTTTTGGTAGGCGTGTGACAGTACTTTATATAGCTTTAGCTTATCTGCTTCATCAATAACTTCAAAAAAAATACGTGAGGCTTTTTCATATTCTCCCAGGTAAAAATAGGTCATGCCCAGGTTGTTCCTGGCGTTGTAGTACCCGGTTTTTTCTTTGTGCCCTTCCAGTATTGTTATTGCTTTCTTAAAAAATACAATGGCCGAATCATACTTGCTGCTGTTGCGGTAATACAGGCCTAATGAATTATACCCGGCACCTTCCAGCTTCCTGCTTTTAATTTTCCTGGCCAGTACAATGGCTTCTATGGTATATTTCTTTGATAGTTCAGGGTTGCTGTACTTATGCTCCTGTGCCAACCGGTGAAATTGTTCTGCCCGGGCAGAATCAGCCCCAGTGTCAGCCTGGCATAGAACACGCAACGGGAACAATAGTAACAACAGCAGCAGGATTTTTTTCATAACATAAACAGCCTGAACAGGATAAAGATATTAAAAATGATTTAGCCCTGCACCTCTTTACACACTAAGAGGGCAGGGCACATCCAAAAAAATACTCAAAAGGTGTTACTGGAAATTGGCCCTGAACGACCCATCGGTTACGGTTACGCTTTGCGATGTATCATTAGGGTTCTTTCCGGTAAAGCTAAAAGTCCCCTCCACTTTTGTATCATCAATATGTGTTATCTCTAATGTTCCCTGCGCACCTGACCCCGCAGCTGAAGAATAGGAAGCAAAGGGGCTTGCCACAGTATAAAGCATTTGGCCATTTTGCATGTTGCTCAGGTTGTACGTGCCAGTGCCGTTTAGTCCAAGTACCATTATCTGTATGGCTTTCCCGCTGTTATCGCTGCCCTGTACCATTAATGTGGTAGCGTTAGGGTGGGAAGCCGCAACAGCATCAAACAAAGTAGATGAAGAAAAATCCTGTCCGTTAACTTTGGCCGACACAAATTCACCTTCCGGTGTATTGCCTCCGCCGTTGTTTGAGTTGTTATCGTCATCACTGCATGAAGCAAGATTAAAGGAACCAAAAGCAAGCAGTGCAATAAGCGATAGTTTGGTAATTGTTTTCATAGTGTTAGCTGATTTAGGTTTATAATCCAAAAGTCAGGCTAACTATTGCGCCAATCAATAGGGCAGGTGCCGTATTTAAAATACCATGTGTGGGTGCTGCTTTTGTAATAGGGATATCTTTTCCTGCAACTTATTGGTAAAAGATCTATGTTGAACGGAATTAGGGTTGAAAGGGCGGTGCTGCAGGCCCTTTTGGATTGCATCAACCTTTTGCATTGTTTGCTGTGCCTCCGGTGCAATACAGGCAGCTGTAAAGCGCTCCCAAATGTAATTAATGGCAACCTGGTTGGGGTGGATCATGTCTTCAGCGTAAAAACGGTAGTCGCGAAGCTCGTCCATCATTATTTCATAAGAGGGGAAGTAGTGCCCCCTAACCCCTGAAGGTGGAACAGCCAGTACCTCATGTAAGGCAGAGATAAGGTTTGATTTGCTCCGCTGGTTCTCAACAAAGCCGTCTTTAATGTGGCGAACGGGAGAGATGGTAAATATGACATGAACATCAGAGTTCATATGCTGAAGCAGGGTAAGGATGTTCTTGATGCTGTCGCTGATACCATCTACAGAAAGCAGCTCTTTAGTGAATTGCTTTTGCGGTACCTTATGGCAATTGGCTACAATACTGCCTGTTTCAATATACCGGTATACCCATGCAGTACCTAATGTAATAATGATATGCGATGCTGATTGCAAAGCCTCATGTGTTGTGGCAGTGGCCGAATTAAGATTTGCCAGCAGTACTTCTTTATCCGGATTGCTGAGGTCAGAATGAGCATCAAAGCAATGCCAGCGATCGTTGTGAAAAAAAATATCAGCCTCGGTAAATTCTGTTTTGTTTACGGCGAAGCTGATAAACTTTTCAAGTGCTGTAGGGCTGAACAAAATGCCAAACGGATTGGTAATGTTCCTGAACTTAAAGTAATCAAATTTCTGCCCAATGTTTACTGCAAAACAGGAACCCAGAGACACCACAAGTGAACTGTAATCAACAGGATGATTACTTTCAGGGATTGGTATCGGGGTTATGAATTGCATAAAAGTTTCTCGCAAAGACGCTAAGGCGCCAAGTTATAAATTATTAACAACTCTTGTTATGCCTGTTTTTATGAAAGGTTCATTAAAGTTAATTAATAAACTTAACTTACAACCTGAAATTCTCAGGTATGTCCAACACTTGTTTAGGATGTACAGCAGCTATTTGCTCAACGGATTTTATTTCAACTATTACTTTATTCTCAACAATTAAATCAGCTCTATAGCCAACATCCATCTTTAGGTCATCCCACACAAGAGGTAATGGCTTATGCCGGTCTACTTTTAATCCACGTTTAATGAGTTCATATATAATATAGCTTCATAAACAGATTCTAATAAGCCAGGGCCAAGCTTAATGTGAATGTTATAGCAAGTATCTACAATTACTTTTGAAAGATCATTTTCAGTCATAAGGTACTTTGTGCCTCCGCGTCTTTACGAGCTACTATTTTATAAACTCCACAGCCGCACCCAGCGCCTCGTTAATGCCCTTAACATCTTTACCGCCTGCAGTGGCAAAGAACGGCTGTCCGCCGCCGCCGCCTTGTATGTACTTGCCCAGCTCACGCACAACCTGGCCTGCATTAAGGCCTTTTTCGGCTACCAGTTCTTTAGAGATGTAGCAGGTAAGCATAGGCTTGCCTTCAGCGGCGGTAGCCAGTACTATGAAGAGGTTTGTGCCAAGGCTGCCAAGCTCGTAAGCCAGGTCTTTTGCACCCGAAGGGTCAAGGTCAACCTGTTTAGCCAAAAACTGGACTCCGTTTATCTCCTGAAGCTCTTTTGCAAGGTCGCCTTTCAGGTTCTTGGCTTTATCTTTCAGCAGCTGTTCCAGCTGTTTTTTAAGCTTTGCATTTTCATCCTGAAGTGATACTACTGCTTTAATAGTGTCCTGAGGATTTTTAAGGATGTTATTAATCTCATCAAGTGCCTGCTCCTGCTTAGCGAAATAATCTTTAACGGCTTCATTGGTAATAGCCTCTATACGGCGTATACCCGCAGCAACTGCACTTTCGCTCACAATTTTAAAATACCATATATCAGCAGTGTTCCTTACGTGTATCCCCCCGCAAAGCTCCATGCTGTTACCGAACTTTATTGCGCGTACTGTATCACCATATTTTTCTCCAAACAGCGCCATTGCACCCTCCTGTACCGCCTGCTGGAAAGGTATGTTTCTGCGTTCTACAAGCGGGATATGCTCCTGTATACGCTCATTCACAAAATCTTCTACCTGCTTCAGCTCCTCATCGGTAACTTTAGCAAAGTGCGAGAAGTCAAAACGCAGGTAGTTAGGGCTAACTAATGATCCCTTTTGCTCCACGTGCGTACCCAGAATAGTACGCAATGCCTGGTGCAGTAAGTGCGTAGCCGAGTGGTTGCTTGCGGAATCACTCCTCAGTTTCTCGTTTACCTTGGCAGTAAATGTAGCATTTACATTCTCCGGCAGCTTTTTGGCCAGGTGCAGTATCAGGTTATTTTCCTTTTTGGTATCTATAATCTCAATAGTCTCATTGGCTGAGGCAAGTACTCCTTTATCGCCAACCTGGCCACCGCCTTCAGGGTAAAATGGTGTATTATCCAAAACTATCTGGTACAGCAAACCATCTTTTTTAGAATCTACTTTGCGGTAGCGGGTAATTTTTACATCATTCTCGGTCTGGTCATAGCCAACAAAGGTTTCTGTATTGCCTTCTGTAAGAATAGTCCAATCATCAGTCGAAACTTCCGAAGCCGCACGTGAACGAGCCTTTTGCTCCTGCATCGCTGTTTCAAAACCGGCTTCATCAAGGTTCAAGCCTCTTTCACGAAGTATTAGCGCCGTAAGGTCAATCGGGAAGCCAAACGTGTCATAAAGTTCGAATGCTTTTTGTCCTGAAACGGTTTTGCCTTTAGTTTCGGTAATAACATTTTCAAGCAGCTGTAACCCCTGGTCAAGAGTACGCAGGAATGATGTTTCCTCTTCTTTAATCACATTAGTTACCAGTCCCTGCTGTGTCCTTATCTCCGGGAAGAAATCACCCATCTGGTCAGCCAGCACGGCTACAAGCTCATTAATGAATGGCTCTTTTTTGTTCAGGAAGGTAAACCCATAGCGAATAGCCCTCCTCAAAATCCTGCGGATAACATAACCCGCGCCGCCATTAGATGGCAATTGACCGTCGGCAATGGCAAAAGCCACGGCACGAACGTGATCAGCAATTACGCGTATAGCTATGTTTATTTTTTCTTCCTCTTCGTTAGCTGCTTTTATAGTGTATCTTGCACCTGTTATAACAGATATTTTCTGGATAAGCGGACTGAAAACATCCGTATCATAGTTACTCTGCACTCCCTGTAGTACCATGCAAAGGCGTTCAAACCCCATGCCTGTATCTACGTGCTGTGCAGGTAGTTTTTCAAGCGAGCCATCAGCCTTGCGGTTAAACTCCATGAAAACGTTGTTCCATATCTCCACAACCTGTGGGTGGTCATTGTTTACCAGGGTTTTTCCGTGAACTTTTGCTTTCTCTTCAGCTGAACGTATATCAACATGAATCTCGCTGCAAGGCCCACACGGACCCTGGTCGCCCATTTCCCAAAAGTTATCTTTCTTGTTGCCCAAAAGGATACGGTCTTCACCAATGAGGCTTTTCCAAATATCCCATGCTTCCTGGTCAAAAGGTACATTCTCTTCTTTACTGCCTTCAAATACCGTAACATAAAGAATGTCTTTTGGTATCTTGTATACTTCAGTCAACAATTCCCACGCCCAGTTTATGGCTTCTTTTTTAAAGTAATCGCCAAAGCTCCAGTTGCCCAGCATCTCGAACATGGTGTGGTGATAGGTGTCTATACCAACTTCCTCAAGGTCATTATGCTTACCCGATACGCGAAGGCATTTTTGTGTATCGGCTATACGGTTACTCTTAGGCGTACCGTTGCCAAGAAAAAACTCCTTGAACTGTGCCATGCCCGAGTTGTTGAACATAAGCGTTGGGTCGTCTTTGGTAACTATAGGAGCCGATGGCACAATAAGGTGGCCTTTAGCTTCAAAAAAATCTAAGAACTGCTTCCTGATATCCCTGGATTTCATATATCTGAAATAATGTTGTTTTTAATATTTGAAGGCCTAAAATTCAAAAAAACGTCCGAACAACAGAAACATTTGCTAATTTTGTTCGTTATTGAAATTTGCAGGCCTTACTTACTTTTTGTAAGGTGCAAAAATAGAATAATTTAACAACATGGCGAAGGTAAAATATTACTACGACGCAGAAAACTTAGCATACCGTGTCATTAAAAATACCAACAGGAAAAAAGTAGGCGTGGTGCTTCTTTTCCTGGCGGCATCGGGACTGTTTGGGTTCCTGTGTTTTGTTGCACTTTTAAATACACCCTTTTTTGAAACCCCTAAGGATAAGCTGCAGGCGCGCGAGATTGAGAACCTGAAGATAAACTACGAAATACTTACACGCAGGATGGAGCAGGTAAATGAGGTGCTTGCCGATGTAGAGGAGCGCGACAACAACATTTACCGGACCTACTTTAACGCATCGCCAATACCGGAAGAGCAGCGTAAGGCAGGCTTTGGCGGGGTGAACCGTTACAAGGAACTGGAGGGATATAACAATTCTGAACTGGTTATTAATACTACCAAAATGCTCGATATCATCAGTAAGGAACTGGTAGTACAGTCAAAATCGCTTGATGAGATTGCCAAACTGGCAAAGGATAAGGAAAAACTTCTTGCAGCGATTCCAGCAATACAGCCGGTGAAAAACGAAGACCTGCGCCAGATGGCTTCGGGCTTTGGGTACAGGAGCGACCCTTTTACCAAGATTCGTAAGTTTCACGCGGGCATGGACTTTTCAGCCCGCACCGGCACGCCAATATATGCTACGGGCGATGGTGTAGTAAGTGTGGCCGACAACCGTATGTCGGGCTACGGCAACCGCATTATTGTGCGCCACGGGTACGGCTATGAAACGTTGTATGCCCACCTAAGCAAGTTTAAAGTAAGGCCCGGGCAGCGCGTGAAACGTGGTGATGTTATAGGGTATGTGGGCAGCACCGGCCGCAGCGAGGCGCCACACCTTCACTATGAGGTGCATAAAAACGGCGAGGTTATAAACCCTATAAATTTCTATTACGGAAATATTTCTGCTAAAGAATACATTTTAATTTCTAAATTAGCTAACCAGGAAAACCAATCTCTTGACTAATGCATTTAGACCTGCCCGAAAAAAGATACTACAGCATTGGCGAACTCTCCAAAGCATTCAATGTAAATGCTTCGCTTATCCGGTTTTGGGATAAAGAGTTTGATGTGCTTAAGCCAAAGAAGAATGCCAAAGGCAATCGTATGTTCACTCCCGAAGATGTAAAGAACCTGCAGCTTATTTACCACCTGGTAAAAGAGCGTGGCTTTACGCTGGAAGGCGCCAAAGTGCACCTGAAGGAAGGGCAGAAGAAGACACTGGATAAATTTGAAATCATAAGTAAATTAGAAGCAATTAAAACCAATTTAATCAATATTAAAAACGAACTTTAAAACACACACAAAATGAAAAAATGGATTATTCCCGTAGTTATTATTGCCATCCTTGCAATATGGGCAATTTCATCTTATAATAGCCTTGTTAGCGTTAGGGCAAATGCAAGAACTGCATGGTCTAACGTAGAAAGCAGCTACCAAAGGCGGAATGACCTTATTGGTAATCTTGTAAAAACAGTACAGGGCGCTGCTGATTTTGAGAGGACAACTTTAAGGGAAGTTGTAGAAGCAAGGGCAAAAGCAACTTCTGTAAAGGTAGATGCTTCTAACATTACCCCAGAGCAGCTAGCCCAGTTCCAGCAGGCACAAAATGCGGCAGGCAGCGCACTAAGCAGGCTGCTTGTATCGGTTGAACGTTACCCTGACCTTAAAGCAAACCAAAACTTCCTTGCCCTACAGTCTCAAATAGAAGGGACCGAGAACAGAATAAATGTTGCGAGGGATAGGTATAATGAAGCTGCAAGTACTTATGAAGTAAAAACTGAACGTTTCCCAAGCAATATCTTTGCAGGCTTGTTCGGGTTCGAAAAAATGGCACGATTTAAAGCACAGGAAGGTGCTGAAAATGCTCCTGAAGTAGATTTTAACTTTGGAAAGAATTCAGAAAGTGCCCCTGCACCTGCAAATTAATAACTATGGCTGCAACCGAAAATTTTTTATCTCCTGAAGAGGAGCAGCAAATAGTTAATGCTATTGCCGCTGCTGAAAAAAATACCTCAGGCGAAATAAGGGTGCATATTGAAAATCATACAGAAAAACCTCCACTCGAAAGGGCCCAGGAGGTTTTTCATCTTTTGGGCATGGACAAAACCGAAGCCCGGAACGGCGTGCTGTTTTATATTGGGGTAAGTGACCGCTCTTTTGCCATAATTGGAGATGAAGGTATAGACAAAGCTGTTGAAGATGATTTTTGGGATTGCACCAAAGATGTTGTTGTTTCTCATTTTAAAGAGAAAAGGTTTGCCGAAGGGCTTGTTAGCGGAATATTGAGGGCAGGGGACAGGCTAAAGCAATATTTCCCTTATGCCGCAGATGATAAGGATGAACTGTCTAACGAAATTTCAAGAAGCTAAGATGAAAAGAAATATAGTCAAACAGTTCAGCCTACTCTTACTGATGTTCTTTGCTTTTAGCATGAGCAGTTACGGCCAAACCTTTAAAGTGCCTGAAAAGCCTTCATTTATACCACCTGTAATAGACAGTACAAAAACATTGTCTGAACAGGAATACAGGCAGCTATATGAGAAAGTAAAGAACTACAGCGACAGTACTTCTACCGAAATATTGGTAATGATAGTAAATACTACGCAGGGAGAAGATGTATGGAAATATGCATTTGATATTGGTGATAAGTGGGGAATTGGGCAAAAAGGTAAAGATAATGGCATAGTGATGCTTGTGGCCCTTGGGGACAGGAAAGTGGCTATACAAACAGGGCCTGGGCTGCAACACGTGTTAACTGATGCTGCAACCAAACTTATAATTGAAAATGAAATAGTACCTGAGTTTAAACAACAGAATTATTATGCCGGAATAGATAAGGCAACTACTGCTATTGCACAGGTTTTGAAAGGGGAATATAAAAATGATAAAGGATCCGGCGACGGTGCAGGGGCAGGTATTATTGTTTTTCTTATTATAGGTTTTATAATACTTATTGCCGTACTTTCCCGTCGTGGCGGTGGCGGTGGCCACGGTGGAAGGCGCCGTGGTTTTGACGGATCTGACCTGGCTGATATTATTATACTTAGCAGCCTTGGCCGTGGCTTTGGAGGCGGCGGTGGCGGAAGCTCAGGTGGCGGTTTTGGTGGTTTTGGTGGATTCGGCGGCGGCGGCGGCTTTAACGGCGGCGGCGCATCAGGAAGCTGGTAACAAGATTAGATTGTAAATAAGAAAGGCTGCGGTTGCAGCCTTTCTTATTTTACCAGAACCAGAACGAGGTCCCTTCTTTACTTTCTTTGCCTCCAAACTTCTGGAGCTTAAAGGTTAATGAGAACATTACATAACGTTTCAATACCGTGTTTTGCTCATCGGTAATGCTTGTAGGGCCTATGCTTCGGGTGGCGCTTACATTT
>JAEWKB010000062.1 GCA_023386255.1 Bacteroidota bacterium | reverse complement strand
AGATAAGCCTGATCCTCTTCGGAAAGTAATTGATTATTTAGTTTCTTCTGGGCAATGATTTCATCATTTGTACCTTTTTGGATACCTAACAGCTCAAGTTGGTGTGCTTTAACAGCATCCAGCCTTTTAACTTCTTCAGTAATTAATGCCTCTGTAAGTTTTTCTCCGGCTTTAATTTTTGTACCATTCTGCTCCAGCCATTTATCAAATTCTGCTTTTGCAAAGGAAGCCGTAACATCAGCAGTGTTTTTTGCATAATCTTTCAGGATCTCACCTTGTGCCAGCTCCAGTTTTACTATATCATTTGCTGTTTGTTTAGAAGCTTTAAATTCAGCTTCTGCAATAGCAAGCCTTTGATCACGTATACTTTGCTCATACTTTAGGGATCCTTCCAGTGTCTTGGCTTTATCGGCTTCGGTTTGTATGAATTTTTGAAGCTCTAAATCCATTTTCTCAATAGCATCCTCCACCGCTTTTTGTGCTTTTGTCCGCCTTTGCGCTTCCTGCTGTTCTCGTTTTTGAGCTGCTGCCTCACGCCTGGCAGCAAAATCGGCTTCCAGTTTTTCCTGTGCGGCCTGCTGGTTTTGCAGCATCTGGGTTTCCTGGCCGCTAATGCGCATCTTTTCGAGCTGTGCTGTTTTAAGGGTATCAATTTCCTCCTGTGTAAACCCTTTTACCTTCATCATCTTTTCGGCATAGGCAGCACCATTCCGCTGCAGCTCGGCAATTTCTCCTACCGAGAGGTTCTTACCAAGCATGGCCTGCTGTACCGCGGCATTATAGGCCTCGTTGGCGAGCACTTTCCGTTGGTTAAAATTCTCCGACTCAACCGCCGCCGCTTTTTTAAGTGCATCCATGCGTTCCTGCTCACTTAGCGCCTGGTTTTCTGACTTTTTTATCAGGTCATCCATCTGTTGCTTTGCCTTTTCGTTAGCCACTTCCTGTACCGACATTTGTGCCGCCAGCTCTTTCTTCACTTCCTTTAGGCTGTTGGTTGCAATGGCCGTATTCTTTACTTCTTCAGTAAAGCCGCGTACACTTTCGGCGCTTTCATCAAAACCAAGGAAGCTCAATCCGTCGGCAATCCATTCCATGGCAGTCTCGGCCGCCTTGCCTGCCAGGTCAAACCCTTTGGCAATGCCATTTATCAGAAAATCGCCAAGTGGGGCCAGCAGCTTCATGAGGCTGTCGGTTATAACAGAAAATGTTGTAAATATCTTAGTTATCTTCCCGGCCGATTCACTGCCGCTGTTCATGGCATTTTGTACCAGCGCTATCACTCCTGCCAGGGCAGCTATAACAAAACCCAGCGGTGTAGCAATAAATGCCAGTGCGGATTTTGTCATTCCCCTAATGCCATCCGACATGCCTTTAAAAGCACCCGATAGCAGCGGGCCAACACCACCTGCCTGCTGTGCGCGCGAAATAAAGCCGCCAAGCCCGCCGTTGAGGATATTAATCTCACCAAATGCACTTGCTACCTGCTGCCTGTAATCGTTGAACGATTTACCGCCTGCTGCCATGGCCTGCACATGTGCATTTAGCACTGCCTGCTGCGCCTGCAGGGAGGCGGTAAGGTTTTTTATGTCATCTTCATTTTCCCTGAATTTGTCTGACGATTCTTTTCCTTTCTTTATAAGCCTGTCCTGCTTCTTTTCCAGGTCTTCAATCTGCTTCTGTGTGTCCTGCATGCTTTTTCCAAGCGCTGCCGTATCTATGTCCAGCTGCGCAATGATAATTTTATCTCTTGCCATTTTATATTACGTTTACGGTTATTACATTGCTTTGCAGCGAAATCTTTTTCTTTCGGGCGCTTACAATCATATTTATTTCATAAAGCCCGGGCGTATCAAATGTTATTTTATATTCATAGTCCGACACTTTTATAACAGTACCCTGTGCCGAGAGGCTGAAGATATAGCTGCCGGTATTAAACAGGGTTATGAGCCATACAGTTACCGATGTCCCCGCAGGTATGGTTTTATGGGTAAGGCCAAAGCCGAAATCAATGAAAGGCTGTTGGTTCTGCAACTGGTGTATCATAGTTCTATGGTAGTATTTGATGGAATAGTTACTTCAACCTCGTTGGATATGTATCCCAAAGCTTCCATCCTTATACGGAATGTGCCTGTGGGAGTAAAATCAAAATATCGCGGGTTATGATTTGCGCCCATGGTTGAACCGCTCCATACTCCGGGCACTCCGTAACCGAGTATCTGCAGGTTTACCACGCCAGCCAGTACATTAAGATCAAAAAACACGCGCATGCCGTGGCCCTGTGTTATTACTTTATTAATGGCTATGGGCTGTGCAACATTAGGCATTGGGTCATACAGCACCCGTACCAGCTCGCACTTAGTGGGCTTGCCGGGTACATAACTGTTGATTTTATTGACAAGGTAATAATTGGATAGCTGTTTTATGTAGTACAGTTTCCTGAAATCAAAAGCTGCCACATCAGCATCAGTAAGCCACATTTCGGCATTTACCAGTGCCGACCGCTCCAGTATTTGTTCCAGCGGCAGGTAATAATCCTGCACAATATCATAAAACGGAAGCTTAAAAGAGCTTTCCATGTAAAATGAGGATGCATTCATTTCCTGCGATAGTGCGGCCGATGTAATGGTAACCGGAGCCGGAATACGCTCGGCACGCAGCAAATAATACCTCTTGTCAAGCGGCTTGTAGCTTACGGCAGCTTCACCCGGCTCAGGGTTATCTACGGCCTCTTTGTCCCACAGCTTGTAAACGTTTGAGGTGCGGTGAAAATAGGGCGACCTGAACTTTTCAGGACTGTATATCTTTGATTTTATTACATCACGCGTATCGGGCAGGTTCTTATTATTTACCTTCAGGTACCAGTCGTTATAGGAGCTGTCCTTATTATTGTAATTGTACCGCAGCCAGTTGTTTTGCGCATAGCTGCCATAAACGTAGCTTTCCGACAATTTTTTGCTGAATTTACCCGACCAGTCTTCCGTTTCGGCAGTTTGCAGCTGCTCCTGTAATGTAAGGAACCTGTAAACATCAGCATACTTGTCTTTGTACATGGTAAGGCCAAACCTGTGTACTACCTCATTAAGGAAATCTTTTGTAGAAAAATCAGCCAGGGCAGTGCCAAAATCAACCTGTTGGTTCAGCTTTGTAAGCTGTACGTTAAGGCCTCCTGCTGGTATCCACCACGAATCTATATACCCGGGCTTTTGTATCACTATGCTAATACTGTCCATAGGGGTAAGGTTGATAAGCAGGCTTTTACTGAATGATGTATTTGCACTAAGCACATCGGTTACATACATGAAAGGCACCGCGTACATGGCCGGGACCGCTTCGGCATTTTTGGCAATGAAGATCCTGTATATTGAATGCGTATTGAATCCCGTAATAGGTGTAAACACACCCGAGATGTTTAAGTTATACTGCCCGGCCTCGGCCACTTTAAAATGTGTATTATTTGTAGCCTGTGCCAGCGTATTTATTTCAGCGTCATTAAACCGGGCATAGCGGCTCTGGTTTTCCTGCTGCGCCGAATATTTAAAATTTTCACTTTTAAATACTACCGTATTGGTTTGATCCGGCGATACCCCTTTAGGGAACGTCATCCACAGGTTCTTAAAATTAAAGGTATCGAACACGTTGCCCTGAAAGGTAACCGGCCGCCCCAGTACACTGCCGGCATAGTCAAACACTTTGCCCCACAGCCACGACACGTTGACTGATGGTACTACATAGTCTATATTAACCTTGCCTGTTTCTACATCGCCTATGTTGCCGTTATAGTCGGCCAAAATATACCGGTAGGGGCGCACCGTTGCGGCATCCCAGGTGGCAAGTACGTTTTCAATTGTTTTATCATGCGTGAGCGCCTCAAGGTCCAGGTCGGCCATTGATGTGTTTTCAATAACCTTATACAGGTCGATAATGCCATCATACACCACCACCTCATAATCGGTGCCGCCGTCGGTCACCACGGCCCAGCCTTTGTATACAAAGCATTCGCCGCTGCTGCTGTAAAGACTGCACTCGTTTTTTTTATAGGGTACATCAGATATGTTGCCGGGCAGCGTAAGGAACTGCATAATCTTAGTGTTAGTGGCCGTTTTGGGCACTTTAAATTTGTTGGTGTAAGAGCACTGGCGGTTATCAAGGCTGTTAAGGTCGTTTACCTGTTTAGTCTGGGCAATGTGCTGCCCCGGCTCCAGGTCCAGCCGCTGCCCATTTATGTATAGGAGTAGTGACAAATGTTTGTTTTTTTAAAATCTTGCTTTTTGATGTTGATGACACTCCCCTGGCTTCTCCAGATTGCTTCGTCGTTCCTCCTCCTCGCAATGACAGAGAGGTGCTATACTCGTGTATGATATTCCCCTCCGGAGGAGGGGTGCCCGCAGGGTGGGGTGGTTGATTGTTGTACCACCCCGGCTTTCAGCCACCCCTCCGGAGGAGGGGAAGGCCACTCGTACCGGTATTTCCATTCCAAATGCAGCGCAGCGGAACTGAGGAATCTTATTTTAGCTTAATTTCTTTTGTCTTGAAACAAAAGAAACAAAAGTTCAAGGCTCCATCTTTTTTAGCTACAAATCACTCGCTTCAGCTAAAATCTCCGGCAACTCGCTACGCTCATACAACGGAGATTTTTACGCCTCAGCTCCTGATTTGCTTCACGCACAAAAGATGAGGCCCTGGGAGCTTCACTCTGCCGACGCTTCGACAGGCTCATGACTGACTTTTACCGATGACACACCCCTCACCCCTCTCAAGAGGGGAAGAGCCTCACTCGTGCTGTTGCTTCCATTCCGAATGCAGCGCAGCGCAATTGAGGAATCTTATTTTAGCTTAATTTCTTTTGTCTTGAAACAAAAGAAACAAAAGTTCAAGGCTCCATCTTTTTTAGCTACAAATCACTCGCTTCAGCTAAAATCTCCGGCAACTCGCTACGCTCA
>JAEWKB010000007.1 GCA_023386255.1 Bacteroidota bacterium | reverse complement strand
CTGTCTTCTATGGCCAGGAATTTTACCTCATTAGTTATAGGTTCAAAACCATGGTTTGGTAAAGCGTTATTATTATCAAATGAAGAAACATATTCTGATGTTTGCTTTAGCGCATCCATCAGTTCTTCTTTATTTTTATAGGGCACTATGCTAAAAGCTTTTTCTTTTCCGGGTTCTGTTGTGCAGCTTGCGGAAACAGCTTCAAGTACTGTGGTAAATTCTAAATCTTTAAGTGTCTTATCTGTAATACTAATCATTCTTTTATATAAACAAATACTATGCAAAAGTAGTACATAATATTGTGGCTGCACATTTGGCAGATGAAGTTAACATTATTTGACATTGGTGTTTACTATCTTTGTTTACCTATTGTAGAATTATGACTGTAACTATTGAGCAAAGCTGGAAGGAAGTGCTTAAAGATGAATTTGAGAAACCTTATTTTAAAGAGCTAATAACCTTTGTAAAACAAGAGTATAGCACGCATCGATGCTTTCCGCCGGGGAAGCAGATTTTTTCAGCTTTTGATAATTGCCCTTTTGATAAGGTAGAAGTTGTAATTATAGGGCAGGACCCTTATCATGGCTATGGGCAGGCTCACGGCTTATGCTTTTCAGTAAATGATGGTGTTCCGCTGCCACCGTCGTTAGTCAATATTTTTAAAGAAATACAAGCAGATTTAGGCAAGCCATTTCCTCAATCGGGTAAACTGGAGCGATGGGCAAAGCAGGGAGTGCTGTTACTTAATGCCGTGCTGACCGTAAGGGAAGGCCAGGCGGAAAGCCATAAAGGTAAAGGCTGGGAAAAATTTACAGATGCCGTAATACAAAAAATTTCGGAAGAGAAGGAGAATGTTGTGTTTATGCTATGGGGTGGCTATGCCAAAAAGAAAGGCGCTAAAATAGACCGTGCCAAACATCTTATACTTGAGTCAGGACACCCGTCACCTTTAAGTGCTAATCAGGGGCTTTGGTTTGGCAATAAACATTTTAGCAAAGCAAATGAATATTTAAAGGAAAAGAACAAGCCGGAAATTGACTGGTAGTTTAGTAAAATGTAAGCTCACCCAGTATTTCTTCACGCATGAAACGGCCACCGGGATAGCGCGCGGTATAATCAAGGTTTAGCCATACCTGCCCGCGTTCGTCTATATGGTAATGCACCTCCTGATTTTTACTCTCTTCTACAAACAATTGCTCTTTAATCAGGTAGTTGGCTGTTTCAAGATCGGCTTTTGTCCCAATTAGCATTTCAGGGTACAAGTGTCCGCCCGTGTGTATTATACGGGGAGTTCCGCCAATTGCTTTTATTGAGGCAGCCATGAGTATGGCGTGGTCATCACAATCGCCCGAAAAATGCTGAAGCGATTCACTGGCTGATGCTATATATTCCCTGTTACTGGGATCATTAACATATAGCCACCTGTTGCGTATTTCTTTAAAAACGGCAAAGCATTGTATAAGCTTCCGCTGTTCCTGGTAACCTTTTACATCCCTGAAATATTTTGTTGCCGACATTACCGCAAAATTTCTCACACGCGGATTATCGTAATTCACCGCGTCTATTATTTTCCCTTTGTTAGGGAAAGGCAGAAGTTTAGATATTATTATATCCTGCGGATTAGGGTCTTCGGCCATAGTATAAATCATGGACCTGTAATCTTCATAAACAGCATTAAAGCCATACCTGCCAAACAGCGACCCGAACATAAGTGCCAGTACGTACAATGCAAGGCAAATTATCAGCACTGTTTTTAGCAACCTGAGGATAAGTTGTATTGCTGTTACCAATGTTATGAAAATAAGTATCCTGTCGATGTGGAAAGGCCACTCAGGGTCTATAAGGTTTTGGTGCAGGATAATAAACACAGGAACTGCAATAAGCACATTAAGTGCAAAAATGATAATTGAATCCCACGGCTTCTTTACCTGAAGCTTTTCTTTAAGGTTTTTAAACGTGGTGGAATTTAATTTTGTCATTTTGCATGCAGTAAAAACACTGTTTATCCTGTTGCGTTCTCAAAGGTTGTTTTGGCCTCTATAATTTTTAATTCCAGTAGCTGCGCCTGTACAGTATCAAACGTGTTTTTGTCAAGTTTCTTTTGCGACCACTGTGTTAGTTTAAGCCAGTTCTGTATATCTTCAATCTTCTGTCCGTATCGCTCTGCCAGTGTCCTGTCAATGCTTGGTATATCTTTAAACTCTTCTGTAGTCTGGTTTATAATATCTAAAATTGTTCCAACAGCATCGGGTTCACTCTCTAAAACTTCATTGCGTACTGCTATTACAAAACACGGCCATGGGGTAGGGCAGTCGCCAACCCTGCGGAAGATACCTTTATCAACTACAGGCTTGGTCATAAAACGTTCCCACATAAAATAATCGGCACGTCCTTCAGTCAGTGCCTCTATAGCGCCATCAAGCGTGTTTACAATTTCAAACTGCAGGTTTTGCGTATCCCAGCCTAGTTGCTTAGCATTTACATAGGCCATTAACTCAGAGCCTGAGCCCTTTCGGCTTATAGCTACTTTGCCTTTTTCAACATCAGCAATGGTTTTATAAGGAGAATTTGCCGCTACATGTATGCCCCAAATGAGCGGTGACTGTACATATACCTGTACTATTTTTGACGGATTACCCGCAGCTATATCTTTTATAACGCCTTCGGTAAGTATAACAGCTATATCGGTTTCCCCATCCCGCAGCATCTGGCACAGCCTGCCGGTACCTTCAGGTACGTCCGTCCACTCCAAATCAATCCCGGCATCTTCAAACTCACCATTTTCAATGCACAAATGCCATGGAAGGTTAAAATGTTCCGGTACGCCTGCAATTTTTATCTGTTTCATTAGGTTGCTTTTCTACAAAGTTACAAACTGAAAAAAGGAATTTCTTACAATAAATTCCTAAAGATTTAACTCTTTGCCAATTTTGTAAGTGCGTATTCAATAAGATTGTTTACAGCAGCGTAAGGATCTTCGCTAAATGTACCCAAAGCCCTGTTGGCTATAATCGCATTAAGCGACAATGCATTGTGTCCCAACAATGCCGACAGCCCATATATAGCTGCTGTTTCCATTTCCAGGTTGGTAATGCGGTTGTCGTTGAAGTTGAAGTTGTCCATCTTCCTATTCAGCTCAGTATCCTGTATCTCAAGCCTCAATACACGCCCCTGCGGGCCATAAAATCCGCCTGCTGTAGCGGTGATACCTTTGTGTATGTGCCCGCTCTCAATTATTTTTTCCAACTTTTCACTGCACTTAACCGCATACGGCTTGCCTTTGCGGATGTCCCACTGCGTGTGGTGCGCAAACGCTTCTTCCAGGGCATGATCGGTAACTTCATCAATGCGGTAGGAGCGGAGCATGTTATCCAGCCCTAATCCGTATTTCGACATCACAAGGCTGTCGGTAGGTATATCCGGCTGAAGGGAACCCGATGTGCCTATCCTTACGATATTAAGTGATGTAAGCTTCTCTTTAGGCATGCGTGTTTCAAAGTCAATATTTACAAGCGCATCCAGCTCATTGATAACAATATCAATATTATCAGGGCCTATACCTGTTGATACCACACTCATGCGTTTGCCTTTGTAAATGCCAGTCTGTGTTTTAAACTCGCGTTTTTGTGTGGTAAATTCTATAGAGTCAAAATGTGCCGTTATTTTTTCAACACGGTCCTGGTCGCCAACAAATATTATGTCGTGCGCTATATTTTCCGGCCTAAGGTTAAGGTGATACACACTACCATCAGGGTTCAGTATAAGTTCAGATGATTGTATTTGCATTTTATTTAAATTGGTCTATAATAATTGGTTAACTGCCGCTAAAGCAACGGCAGGGTCTTTTGATTCTTCAAGTAATGTATACGCAAGGTTAGCGGCGTATATTTCCAGGTGAAACAGCTGCTTCTTGTCAGACAGGAATTTTTCCAGTTCGCCAAAATCCCAGATAAACCCTGCAAGGATGATCTGGTTGTAAATGCTTTCCGCTACAGCATTTTCATCTTTACCCGAGGCAAAGCCAATGATGCTCATAAATACGATATTTTCAGCCACCTGCTCATGGTCGGTCGCGCTTTCCAGCTCCTGTTTAAATGCAGCAAAATCAAATCTCGACATAGCGCTTTGGGTAATCCTATCCCATATAAGGTCTTCCTGGTTCATCCGCCTACACGTTTTACTTTATAGCCTTCATTTACCAGGTAGTCCATAATCTTGTCGCGAAAGTTCCCCTGAATGATTATCTCACCATCCTTAGCCGAGCCGCCCACACCACATAGTGTCTTCAGCTGCTTGGCCAGCGCCTTTAGGTCATCATCCGTGCCTTCAAAACCCTTTATTACGGTTGCAATCTTGCCGCCCCGGTTCTTTTTGTCAAGGTGTGCTTCAAGCCGCTGCTCACTATTGGCCGGCGTTTCCTGTTGCTCTTCATTACTATTTAGCACAAAGTCTTTGTTGGTACTGAATACGAACCCGCCAAGATCTTCTAAGCTATTACTTTTCTTTGCCATAATTTAAATGTTTCAGATGGAACGCGGATGACGCTGATCAGGCGGATTAACGCGAATCTTTTTATTTGAATTTTTAAATACTTTCCTTATAAATTCAGGCTCTTTGCCAAAGTTAAGTAATAAGCCCACTTCGCAACGTGTACTTTTGAAGTAATTGATCAATTGATATTCAAATTCTTCAACTATAGAGTCTCAAGCTTTAAGTTCCAGTATAACAGTATCATTTACAATAATGTCAGCAAAATAATCACCTACAAAATGATTTTTATAATAAACTGAAATACGTTTTTGTGCTTCAACTTCAAATCCACGCTCTTTAAGTTCAATAAATAATGCGTTTTGATAAACACGTTCAAGAAAGCCGTAGCCAAGCTCATTATAAACATCATAAAAAGATTTTAAAATCTCGCCGGTAAGTTCTTTGTGCAATATCATATATTAATCTTCGGCAATCAGCCTAATCAGCGTCATCCGCGTTCCATAGTATTAAAACAGAAAAGCATCAGGCTAAAAAACCCAATGCTTTTTACGCTATAAATTTATGAATTATTTCTTGATCAAACCAAGGTCAACCAGCCTTTCATGAAGGAATTCTCCCGCAGTGATATCTTCATACAGCTTAGGGTGGTCTTCATCAATACAGTTCTCCAGGCAGTTAAGCGGCATATCGCTCACCGGGTGCATAAAGAACGGGATAGAATAGCGCGAAGTGCCCCACAGCTCCCTTGGCGGGTTAACCACCTGGTGGATTGTAGATTTTAGCCTGTTGTTGGTGTGGCGGCTCAGCATGTCGCCCACGTTAATAACCAGCTCATCCGGTTCGGCAATGGCGTCAATCCACTCGCCGTTGTGGTTCTGCACCTGCAGGCCACGGCCCTGTGCGCCCATAAGCAGTGTTATAAGATTTATATCGCCATGCGCTGCGGCACGTACCGCATTTTCAGGCTCGGAAGTGATAGGAGGGTAGTGTATAGGACGAAGGATGCTGTTGCCTTCCTTCACGTAGTTGTCAAAATAGTATTCATCGAGGCCAAGGAAGAGTGCCAGCGCACGCAATACATACACACCGGTTTTTTCCAGCATTTGGTATGCCTCTTTGCCCACAGCGTTAAACTTTGGCAGCTCAGCCACCTCCACGTTGTCGGGATATTCGCTTTTATATTTAGAATTTTCGCCTACATATTGCCCAAAATGCCAAAACTCCTTAAGGTCGCCCTCTTTGCGGCCCTTGGCATGCTCCTTACCGAAAGATACATAGCCGCGCTGGCCTCCAATTCCCGGTATCTCATACTTTTCCTTTACCTCAAGCGGCAGGCTGAAAAAGTTTTTTACTTCATCATACAGCTCATCTACCAGCCGGTCATCAAGAAAATGCCCTTTTAATGCTACAAACCCTATATCTTCATAGGCTTTACCGATTTCATTTACAAATTTTTGTTTGCGTTTCGGGTCATCCGAAAGGAAATCACGCAGGTCAACACTTGGAATGTTTTGCATAAAAAATAAATTTGTTAATAACTTTCAAAGCCCTAAAGCCTTGTAAATACAAACATAAGTATATTTTTTGAATGAAAGAGTGGGAAGTTATTAACAGATTGATTAAACCTGGCAGAGCAATAAAATAAGAACTAAATTGCATCAATACAACCGCTATTATGGAGACTTTTCATGTAATAATCATATGTTTTGTTGTTGGAGCTTTTATATATAGCATTTTCTTTAATGAAAAGGCAGTAGTAAAGCGCACGCTGAAAAGAGCAAAATTAGTCAGTGTCAGCCGATTTAAAGAAGGCCAGCGTGCAAAGCTTATAGGCATAGCTCAACCTATTGCAGATACATTGCTTACAGCGCCTTTATCGGGCAGGCAGTGCTGTTACTACCATGTTGTAGTAGAACAGGAAAGATCGAGCGGCAGGAGCAGTTCGTGGCACTCTTTAGTTGATGAGGAAGACTGGGTAGATTATGTTATTAATGATAACGGGTACTATGCCTATATTAATTCTGAAAAGATAAAGAGCCACATTGTGCGTGACAGGGAGTATAGCTCGGGATTTTTAAATGATGCCACACCTGAACTCAAAGAGTTCCTTAAAAAGTACGGACATGACAGCGAAAGCTGGTTAGGGCTGAACAAAACAATACGCTATTATGAAGGCATTATTGAGCCGGGAGAAAGACTTGCATTACTAGGGAGAGGTAATTGGGTTGATCCTAAAGACATTGGCCTGCCGGCAAAATATGGCCAAATTTTATCAGTTACTCATGATGATGCTAAAAAGGTAATTTACATGAGTGACGATGAGAATTGTACATCTTTACAGCAGTAATAAAGTTTTTACCACTTTAAAAGTTTCTAATTCTGCTCGGCCAGCATCTTTTTCGGGTCGTATCCAAACAAATGGTTTTTCTTGATAATTTCAGCAACACCGGGAGGCAGCATATCTTCCCAGCCGCTCTTGCCTTTGCTTATCATCTTCAGTACCTCACGCGAGAAGATGTCAAGGTTATGCTCGTCGATTCCGGTAATATCGATTACCTTTCCGTTAAATTTAAAGAACTTATACAGTTCCTTCATGCGTGGGTGTACCTTAAGCGTTTCAGAATCAACCACCTGTCCGTCTTCCTTCATTGGGTACAGGTACACCTTAAGGTCGCGGTAAAACAGCTTACCAAAAGCCTCCAGTATGCCTCCGCTCAGGTGTCGGTAGTACTTTTCATCAAAAATATCTACAAGATTACTTACGCCCATGGCAAGGCCCATCCGTGCTTTTGTATAGCTTGAGAAATATTCAACAACCTTATAGTATTCCTGGAAGTTGGATATCATAACTGTTTGTCCAAGAGAACATAACAGCTCCGCTCTATCCATAAAGTCACGCTCATCTATTTCTCCTTCAGAGCGAAGGTTGCTTAAGGTTATTTCAAAAACTACAAGTGTTTTATCCTTATCAACTTTATTTTCCTCAAGGAACATCTTGTATGATTTCTCATACATGTCCATGTTTACTTTTGTAACCGGGCGGAAACTTCCACGTAATGCCAGGATGTTCTTTTTGTAAAGCACTGCAGCCGGTAGTATATTGTGCCCGCTCGGGTCGAACATTACGGCATCGGTCATACCATTCTTAACTAACTGTAAGCTTATTAAACGATTATCAACATCAGCAAAGCGCGGGCCGCTAAAATTAATTGTATCTATTTCCAGCTGGTCTTTATCCAGGTTGTCGTAAAGATAACGGAGTAGTTTTTTAGGATCGTTGTATTTGTAAAAGGCTCCGTATATAAGGTTTACACCCAATATGC
>JAEWKB010000247.1 GCA_023386255.1 Bacteroidota bacterium | reverse complement strand
GTGTTTACATATTCGGAGCCTATATTGCCAAGGCCTGCTATCAAAAATTTTTTCATGGGATCAATTGGGTCTGCTGTTTCTTTTTGTTTAAAAAGCGATTTTAGCCATTTCATGCGGCAAAGATATACCAAAGTTTAAGGAATAAAAAAAGCGCCCCGATGGGAGCGCTTCTGTATATAGGAAAAAATAAATTATTTTTTCTTTCCTTTTGCAGGAGCTTTTGCAGCTTTTGCAGCTTCCTGGGCAGCTTTCATAGCCGCACGAGAAATACGTACCTGAGCTACCACAGTATTGTCAGGGTTAAGTATCCTGAAATTGTTGGTTTCAAGTTTGGTAACATATAGTTTGTTACCCATCTCAAGCTCAGAAATATTAGCCTCAACAAAGTCAGGCAGGTTAGCAGGTAAAGCCCTTACTTTAAGTTTACGCTGGTTAAGGCGAAGAACACCACCACCAAGTACACCTGGCGAAGTTCCTGTGATTTTAACAGGTACATCCATAGTGATTTCTTTGTCTTCATGCAGTTGATAGAAGTCAATGTGCAGGATGTTGTCGCTTACCGGGTGGAACTGTATGTCCTGTAGTACAGCGTTAAACTGCTTGCCGCCTTCAAGGTCAATTACTACAGTGTGCACGTTTGGAGTGTAAACCAGGCCTTTAAATGCTTTTTCTTCTGCAGTAAAATGTACTGGCTGATCTCCTCCGTATAACACGCAAGGAACCATTCCAGCATTACGTGCCGCACGCGTTGCCGCTTTGCCCACGCTTTCTCTTTCAGATCCTTTGATCGTAATTGATTTCATTTGAAATAAATATAAAAATTAATAATAAATTACTGTAAAAATTTGCCGCTTATCGAGTTATTGTTCTGCACCATATGCATTACCTCGGCAAACAGCCCCGCGCAGGTTACTACCCTTATTTTTGTAGTTTCCTTTTTAAGCGGTATACTGTCGGTCACAATCAGTTCAGACAGTTTAGACCTTTCAATCTTTTCATATGCATCACCGCTCAATATGGCGTGTGTACATATTGCCCTAACGCTAAGTGCACCTTTTTCAATCATGAGGTCGGCTGCTTTTGCAAGCGTCCCTCCGGTGTCTATCATGTCGTCTACAAGAACAATGTTTTTTCCTGTAACATCGCCTATAAGTTCCATTGTTTCAATCTTGTTGGCCTCTTTGCGCTGCTTGTAGCATATAACTACATCACTGCCCAAAAACTTGCTGTAGGCATACGCCCTTTTAGATCCGCCCATGTCCGGCGAAGCTATAGTGAGGTTCTCCAGGTTTAGCGACTTTATATAAGGCACAAATATGGTTGATGCAAACAAATGGTCAACCGGCTTTTCAAAAAAACCCTGTATCTGGTCAGCATGCAGGTCCATGGTCATTATCCTGGTAGCACCGGCAGCTTCAAGCAGTTTGGCAACAAGCTTGGCCCCTATGGGTACCCTTGGCTTGTCTTTCCTGTCCTGCCTTGCCCATCCAAAATAAGGTATTACTGCCGTAATGTGCCTGGCCGAAGCCCTTTTGGCAGCATCTATCATGAGTAAAAGCTCCATAAGGTTATCGGAGCTTGGGAAGGTAGAGCATACCAAAAATACGCGTAAACCCCTTATAGACTCTTCAAATGAAGGCTGAAACTCACCATCACTATATTTAGAGAACGTAACTTTACCCAGCGGCACGCCATAGCTTTCGGCTATTTTCTCGGCCAGGTAGGTGCTTTGAGAACATGCAAATATCTTTGCTTCCGGTTCTGCGTAAGACATTTTAATTGTTTGTTTTGTAGTTAGTTAGTGTTGTGTGTTGTGAACGAGGTGCAAATTTAGGAATTTAATCTGACCCTGAAAGCAAATTATGAGGTATTTTTCCTGAAATTAAATAATATTTTTTAAATTTGCACCCACAAAACCAAGCCTGGATGGCGGAATTGGTAGACGCGCACGACTCAAACTCGTGTACTACGGTGTGTGGGTTCGATTCCCACTCCAGGTACAAACCTCTCAGCAATGAGAGGTTTTTTTATGAACTAATGTTTGTAATTCCTGTATATAATTCCTTACTTTATAAAACCCAAAAATATACTGTAATGGAAAAAATTAAACTATTGCTGGCCGATGACCACAGCGTGGTGCGGCAGGGCGTAGCTATTGTTCTTAAGGAATCACTTAGTAATATTGCCATTGTACATGCCGACAGCCTGGATGAGGCCATAAAGGCTGTTGAAATGCATTCGCCACAAATGCTCCTGCTGGATATAAACCTGCCCGGAGGTAACAGCGTAGGCATGATAAAAAAGATAAAGCAGGTAAAGCAAGACATAAGGATACTCATGTTTTCGGCCTATGATGAAGAGCAGTACGCCCTGCGGTATATACATGCCGGTGTTGACGGCTACCTGAACAAACTAAGTTCTGAAGACAAAATAGTTGAAGCAGTGACAACCATATTAAACGGCGGAAAATACATAAGCAATAAGGTTAAGGACAAAATATTTGATAATGTGCTTAATAAAACCTCCGACAATCCGCTGGACCTGCTTTCTAACCGTGAGCTTGAAATTGCAGGCCTGCTTGCCCGTGGTGAAGGTAATCTTGAAATATCGAACAGGCTCAACATACGCATGTCAACTGTAAGCACCTACAAAGCACGTATTTTTGAAAAGCTCGGCGTTAACAATGTAGTGTCTCTTGTTGAGAAGTACAAGCTGTATATAGACAGTTAACCATTTACCGTAAAGTGTAATCCTATAGTTGTACCCTGCAATTCAGATGCCTGTATTTTTAAGTAGCCATTCATTATATGCAGGAGCTCAATTATCATTGGCAGGCCCATACCCGGCTTCTCCTGAAGGGTATCTTTATTACTGAATATATCCATATAGTACTGTACCTGTTCAGCTGACATTCCTCGGCCGGTATCTTTTACTTCAATTACAAGGCTTGTGCCTGACTTGTGTGCCGTATAAGTTATCTGCCCTGCATAAGTATGTTTTACAGCATTATCAGTAAGGTTGTGCAGTATTATTGAGAGCAGGTGCCTGTTAAGGGT
>JAEWKB010000220.1 GCA_023386255.1 Bacteroidota bacterium | reverse complement strand
GTATATAGAGACACAGAATAAACTACAGGAGCAGCGACTTCAGATATCGCGTGATCTGCATGATAACATCGGTTCGCAGCTAACTTTTATTATTTCATCGCTGGATAATCTTAAGTATGGCTTCACTATTGCCAATGAAGGGCTTAAAGAACGTATACTCGGCATCAGGAACTTTACAAAGGAAACCATTACCGAACTTAGGGATACAATATGGGCAATGAACAAGGAAGAAATATCATTGCTCGATCTTAAAACACGCATCACTAACTTCATCAACAATGCCAAAGCAGCCTCTCAGGGTATTGATTTTACATTTAGTATTGATAGGGGATTACCTGATACTATTTCATTTTCATCACTTAAAGGAATCAATCTTTACCGCATAATACAGGAAGCAGTGCACAATGCACTTAAACATTCTGGCGCCACCGCCATTTGTGTAGCAATTGCAAAGCAGGATGATAACTTCATTATTACCATTAGCGACAACGGCAAAGGATTTAATCCGGAAGAAGCAGAACCGGGCAATGGCTTATTAAATATTAATAAACGTATAAAAGAATGCGGAGGAGCAGTAGAGATAAACTCATCCAGACAGGGAACAACAATTTCTGTGAGCTGTAAATAAGGCAATTGTCTTATAACTGCAACAAGCTGATTTAACTATTTTTACAGAATAAGATACTAGCCATGGCTCATAAAATTAAAATAGCAATTGCTGATGACAACACATTCCTGTTGCGCGCTATTGGGGAAAAGCTGTCATTTTTTGAAGATGCTGACGTGAAATTTCATGCCTGTAATGGTGAGGATCTGCTAAAAAGGCTACAGGACAACCATAATATTGATGTAATACTTATGGATATTGAAATGCCGGTAATTAACGGTATTGAAGCTACAGCCCAACTTAAAAAAAAGTACCCGCAGATAAAGGTTATCATGCTTACTGTGTTTGATAATGATGAGAATATTTTCAGGTCGATTAAAGCCGGTGCTGACGGTTACCTGCTGAAAGATGTTGACGCAAATGATTTGTACCAGGGCATTGTTGATACCCTAAAAGGAGGAGCGGCCATGAATCCATCAATTGCCATGAAAACCCTAAAGCTGCTGCGCAACCCTATTGACATTGAAAACGTAGCAGAGCAGGAAACCGTAAAACTAAGCTCTCGAGAAATTGATGTACTGGAACAGCTAAGCAAAGGCCTTAGTTATACTTATATTGCAGATAATTTGTTCCTCTCCCCCAGCACCGTGCGCAAGCATATTGAGAATATCTACAAAAAACTTCAGGTACATTCTAAAATAGAAGCCGTACAAAAAGCCCGCAGCAACAACCTCATCTGAAATGTTATTTTACATTGACTATTGAATTTAAATTGCTAAATTGTATCTAAACAATTATCAAATTAAATGTAATGCCTACTGTTGTTAAAAGGATAGCGCTCATAGTTGCCGGTGTTGTCATAATATTTGTCCTTTTTCGCTATTGCGGATTTAAAAAGGATGACGGCCCGCAGATAGAAGAGACAGCACTGATACAGGAACAGATTAGAAATGTGGGTAAACTGGTGGTAACCGAAGGGCATTTTAGTGAAGTGCTTACTTATAAGGACCAGCAGAAGTACCTTATGAACATGCTGTCTTTTGAGAAGAAGGCAATTGTTATTGTAAACGCAGATGTTACGGTGAGCTATGACCTGAGCCAGGTGCAGTATGACATTAATGAGGCTGCCAAAACAATAACAATTACTAACATTCCTAAGGAAGAAATTAAAATAAGCCCTGAACTGAAATTCTATGACATTGAGCAGAACGGCTTTAATGAGTTTAATGGCGACGATTACAACAAAATAAACCAGCGCGTGAAGGAGACCCTGCGAAAAAAGATTGAAAAATCCAGCCTTAAAACCAACGCGCAGAACCGCCTGATAAGCGAACTTTCAAAAATACTTATCTAAACCAACACCATGGGCTGGAAACTGCAGTACAACGGCCAGCAGATAGACAACCAGAACCTGGAGAGGGTATTGCCATAAAAAAGGAGCGCCTGGCGCTCCCTTATCATTACGAGATTTTTTCTTTTTCAAATATTAAATCCAGCCCCCCCTCAATTAAGTGAGCAACTTGTGGACGCTTTTGCTTTAGAGCATCAAGGTGCGCCATAACTTCCTGCAGTAAGTCCTGCTTATTATCTTTATGTAAAAGCTCAGCTATTTCTACTGATAATAGCCAGTCGTTAGGGTGGCTGTGCTTCAGTTTAGCAAAAGTTTCCTCTATAGATAATGAGCCGGATTTCCCTTCCCTTATATTGCGTACATTTTGGTACAGGCTTTCCAGTTCTTCCCTCTCAGCAGATTTTTTAGCCTTTATCGTCTGGCTTGATGGCACATGCGTAATAAGGTCGAAGCTGTTAACATCGGCAGGGCCCGAATAAGCAGAAACTACCTTCTTGCCTACCGCCATATCATAAATTCCCCATTCCGGCCGGAACAATACCGTTTCGCAATGTGTAACAGTACAATCCTTAAAGCTGATGACTATGATCTTGCCCTGTATGTTCCTTGTCCCGGTAATGATTTCCCCCGAAACAATTATACCGCCTTCAAACTCCAGCGTTACCCTCTCCCCTTCATAAATATCGTATGCCCTCAGGTCCCGCGGGCTCATATCTTCAATTGCCAGGTTAATGCCCTTCAGTTTTCCTATGGGGCTGCCAAAACCTTCGGCATGGTAAGATGTGCCGTGCCCTACCAGTTCTTTCTCACGGTACGCCAATGCTGTTTTACCGGTAGTTTGTATGTATGCCGGCTTACCTTCGTGCTCTATAACATTGGTAAACACACCTGAAATTTCTATCCCTGTACTAAGTTCAATAGTTCCCAAAGCTTTTGATTGTATTACCTTCTGCACCCCTGAAAGCCCTCCTGTGCGTAAAGCCATCTTATTTGCAAACTCTTCAAGCACCAGGCTTAGGTGTGCAAAATCAGGCGTAACAAAAAGCTGTGGCTGCGGCTTGGTAATGTCAAAGCTTTGGTAAGCCGCATTAATATCATACGGAAGTTTCTTTACATTATCAGTCATGCACCAGGCGCTTTCACCTATAGATGATAGCAATCCCGCTCCATATATTTTAGGGTCATCCACAGACCCTATAAGCCCGTACTCTACCGTCCACCAATGCAGGTTACGTATCAGGGCCATTTCGCTTGGCTCCACCACGGCGTTCTGCAGGTCATCAACACGCTTTTCAACAGCTTCAATCTCTTCTTTGGGTGTGCCCTCGGCTTCTTTTAGTATAGACAACAGTCGTATGGCTTCATATATTTCATAATCGTGTGCCGATGAAATGGCCTTGCAACCTATTTCGCCAAAGCGGCGGAGATATTCCGCATATTCCGGATTGGCAATAATTGGCGCATGCCCCGCTCCTTCATGTATAATATCGGGAGCCGGTGTATATTCAATATGTTCTAACTGGCGAATGTCAGACGCTATAACGAGCACATTGTATGCCTGGAACTCCATGAACGCATTAGGCGGAATGAAACCATCAACAGCCACGGCAGCCCACCCGATTTCCTTTAATATCCGGTTCATGCCGTACATGCTTGGTATATTGTCCACCTCTATACCTGTCTTCTTGAGGCCATCAAGGTAAGAACTGTGTGCTACCTTGCTCAGATAATCCACATTTTTGCGCATCACATAGCGCCATACCGCCTGGTTTATGGGAGTATACTCATCATAATCCTGAGGTTTGATGAATTGTTTAAGATGTTTTGGCAGCCTTTCAATTAAAGGATTGGTTTCAAAATGTGTGTCCATATCATTCGTCAGTTACACCGTAAAATTATGAAATCCGCATTTAAAATCCTTGAACTTTAAAGATTATCTTTATAAATATACCTATTCAACATGATTTTAAATAATATAAAAAACCGCAGCTATTGCTGCGGTCAGAACAAAAACAAAGTAATAACTAATATGGTATTAACCTTGTTGTATAACTTTCAAAGTTTGCTGATTATTGTACCGGCTACTCTTTTATTACCTTCTCAACCTTAGCACCTTTTTCAGTATTTATCTTCATAAGGTAAATTCCGGCAGGCTTAGAAGATATGTCTATAACAGTACCTGTACCTTCAGCTGACAGTGATTGCAGCAGCCTGCCCTGCACATCATATAGCTGTACTGACTTTATCTCTGTACCGGCTTCAATGATTACAATATTTTTAGCAGGATTAGGATATACCTTTACCGTGTTATCAACAGCAAAATCACCACGGCTAAGCACTGTAAATGTTGTGTTGGCATCATTGGTAGTTATAGGCCAGTTGTAGTCAAAGAAGATATCAGCTTTTTGTGTAACTGTAGAGTTTACTGCCACAGTAGGTTTGGTTTTTATTTTGAAAGCAATATTGCCTTTACCTTGTGCTCCTAAATTAATATCATCAAAGATAAATTCTACTTTATTACCCGTTACCCTTGTTTCCACATTATGCGAAGCGTTCAGCACCTGCAGGCTGCTAATATCAAATTTTTGAGCATCTATAACGTCTTTTACTACAATAAACGTGGCAGGTGCAGTTCCGGTGTTTTCAAAGTTAATATTGTAGTGCAGATATTGCCCTATTTTATCAGGGTGTACGGTTTCTCCTTGAAGGCAGGTGATGTCATTGGGATCGAATGAACCTACAACTTCCTGGTTAAAGCTGAATGTGTTATCTACAGGTGTTTCATCACCAGCAGTCGGGGTTACAGCTACAGTATAATTCAGGTTGTCACCTATGTTAACAGGCGGTGTTTCCATTGGGCCGTTAACGTTTAGCATAACCTCAATGCTCCGGCTTTCAAAAGGCAATAAATTTGAGTAGTTCCAGCCTAATTGCCCTGTTGAAGATGAAGCATAAGCAGGTGCAGCAGATACATAATCAAGCACCGCATCATCATAAGTAAAATTTACAGCACCTGATAAATTCTGATTACCTTTATTTTTATAAATGATCTTATAATAGGCATCAAAGCCGGGCTGGGCAACTCCCAACGGCACAACTACAACTTCTACATCCGGGTGATTGCCATTCGGCGTTATACAGAAGTTTTGGGTGGCAATATTATTATTAACATCTGCAAAGCTTACTGTGGCAGAAGTTGGTGTAACAGTAAATAATGTTGAATTTTCAAGTTGTGGTGCCAGGGTAAAATTTCCTTCCTCAACATATAAATTATAATTCCCGCTTTGATTAACAAATGTCATACTTTCGTTAGATGCATTGCTAACAGCTACTCTTGCGAAATTAGCAAATTCAGTACTTACACC
>JAEWKB010000216.1 GCA_023386255.1 Bacteroidota bacterium | reverse complement strand
GTTTAAGCGAAGTTTCTGATGTAGATTTAATGAAAAACCTTTTGAATGGCACAGTTATCCAGTCAAAATTAATAGAAACGCCCATAACATTGGTAGCACGGTAGGTAAACAGTACTGCAAGCGGGGTAAGCACAAATGCCGAAAGCCAGGCTCCCATAAAAGGCGCCATACCGTTTTCCTGCGCCACTTTCTTACCAAAGGTATTTATGAAGTGGAAGGTTATAAAAATAAGCACTGCAAATACAATTGGTAGGCCAATACCACCTTTACGGATTATAGCCCCCAATGGTGCCCCTATAAAAAACATGAGCAGGCAGGCGTAGGCTATAACAAATTTATCATATAATGCAAGCCAGTGGCTGTTGATGTTTTTTATTTTGCCTTCAAGCTCCATCTTGCCCGATTTTATAGAAAAATCGCCACTTGTAACATTGTTTAGCGCAGTTTGGAGCACTTTTTCTTTCTCAGCAGAATTTTTAATAAGGCCTAATAAATTTGCGGGGACATTGCCATCACCCTTTGCTGCTGCGGGCGTAGCCGGAACACCCACTTCTTTAGGCATGGGTGCCAATACAACATTTGTACGTAGCGCAAGGTTATCGGCGGTTGTGGTGGCATCTTTTACGTAATTATTCTCTAACGAATCTATTGTAAAATTAAGCTGCCCAACCGTAAGCATTGTATTGGTAGTTATCTTGTCATCATTGTCTTCAGTAGGATTAAGCTCAGTAAGGTCTATATTCATTATCTGCTTAGAGAAGCTGCTCTTGGCAAAAGGCATCTTTTCGGCATCTTCAGGCTTGTTTGCTTTTACATCTTCATAATAATAACCATCAAAAAGTTCAAGCTTCAATAAATTAGAAGACTCGCTGCTGTTAAGTAAACCTCTTTTGGCTCTTATAATTGTGGTGTTAATAGGATTTGCAGCGCGTTTGTGTATGGTAACACCCTCAAGCTTTTCACCGTTTTCTCCGGCTTTTTTATCTACTTTGATATTGAAGTTAGGGCCGATAGAGTTAAACTGCCCTTCGGCAATGGCCATGGCAGGCTTACGTTGTAAAATGCTCCTCCTTAAATTGGTAAATTCATATTGTGCCTGCGGAATAACGTTATTAGCGAAGATAAAAGCTACAATACTTAAACCAATTATAAAGATGGTTAACCCTTTCATGGCCCTGCTCAAGGAAATGCCCGAAGCTTTCATTGCGGCAAATTCATAATTTTCAGAAAAGCTGCCAAATGTCATTATAGAAGCCAGCAATACTGAAAGCGGCAGTACCAGCGGCACCATTGTAGGGGAGTAGAAGAGGAGGAACTTAGCTACAAGCCAGGCGTTAAGGTCTTTACCTGCAAGCTCGGCAATAAATAGCCATATACCCTGCAAAATAAAAATAAAGAACAGGATTATGAATACTGTTGAAAACGTCTTGATGAACGAGGTCAGGATATATCGGTCTAATATTTTCACCGGAAAATCAGTCTAATCTATTGATGTAATAATTAGGATATTTACTTTCGGTAAAGGTAAAGTGATTTTTTGACAAAGGCTGGTTTGTTTTAAAAGAATTTATGGTTATGGTTATACGGGTACCGTCCTTTTCGGTTTTAATGAAGTTATAGATGTTCTTGGTCTGTACATCTATGCCAATGAGCACTTCTTTAGTATGGTCTTTTGCATTTAAAGGGTTTAGTTTTATGTACTGTATCTTTCTGCCCTTTATGTTCTGAAGTATATCCCACGAGTATTTATAACCTGTATTAAAGAATGTAAGCATTTTAGAAGGTGTAAGCCCGTCACTCTTATCATGGGTAGATATGGTTATCTCTTCGTCTTCAGGAACAATGTTGTACACTTTTTTGCCATCAAAAATACGTGTTACCCCCATTATGTTAAGCACATACATATTTCCTTTAAAAGCTACGTTGCCTTTGCTTTCCTGGTTTACATTCTCTTTAGGATTACTAACAGAATAACGAAAATCAATAACTATGTTCTGGTAGCTTTTTATACGCCCCGAAACCTGGTCTAGCAGGTTCTTCGCTTTTTGCGAATCCTGCGCGCTCATGGATATTGTAAATAAAAAAACTGCTATAACCCGTAAAATGTTATACATGCTAAAAATTGTTTTCTTCATTCTTAAAAAATTGTTCAAGAGAAACAAGATCAGGTATTAATACATTACGGGCTTTACTCCCTTCAAAGGGGCCTACTATACCGGCGGCTTCAAGCTGGTCTATAAGCCTGCCTGCACGGTTGTAGCCAAGCTTAAGCTTGCGTTGCAACAATGAGGCCGAACCCTGCTGAGCCGTTACAATAACTTCTGCGGCTTCCCTGAACATCGAATCTCTTTCGGATATATCCATATCAAGATTAATGCCACTTTCCTCTCCATAATATTCAGGAAGCAGGTAAGCGTCAGGATAAGCTTTTTGTGAACCTATGAATTCAGTAATTTTTTCGACTTCAGGTGTGTCAACAAAGGCACACTGCACCCTCACAAGGTCGTTACCCTGAGTGTACAGAAGGTCACCACGGCCTATAAGCTGGTCAGCGCCCTGGCTGTCAAGGATAGTGCGCGAATCAATTTTAGATGTTACGCGGAAGGCAATTCTTGCGGGGAAGTTTGCTTTTATGATACCGGTAATTACATTAACTGAAGGCCTTTGTGTTGCAATTATAAGGTGGATACCAATGGCCCTTGCCAGCTGCGCGAGCCTTGCAATTGGGGTTTCTACCTCTTTACCTGCGGTCATGATAAGGTCGGCAAATTCATCAACCACCAGTACAATGTAAGGAAGGAAACGGTGCCCGTTCTCCGGGTTAAGCCTCCTTTGCTTAAACTTCTCGTTGTATTCCTTAATGTTCCTTACCATAGCATCTTTAAGAAGGCTGTATCGGTTATCCATTTCCACGCAAAGCGAGTTCAGTGTATTAATTACTTTGCTGTTATCGGTTATGATGGCATCCCCGGCATCAGGAAGCTTGGCTAAGTAATGCCTTTCAATTTTGTTGAACAGCGTGAGTTCCACCTTCTTAGGGTCTACCAATACAAATTTTACTTCAGCAGGATGCTTTTTATATAACAGTGAAGTAAGTACAGCGTTTAACCCTACCGATTTACCCTGTCCTGTAGCACCGGCCATAAGCAGGTGGGGCATCTTGGCAAGGTCTACCACAAAAGTTTCGTTTGAAATGGTTTTGCCCAAAGCAATGGGCAGTTCCATTTCGGCCGACTGGAATTTAGGTGAAGCTATAACGCTCTTCATCGACACCATGGTAGGATTTTGGTTCGGCACCTCAATACCTATGGTACCCTTACCCGGAATTGGGGCGATGATACGTATCCCCAAGGCTGAAAGTGAAAGCGCAATATCATCTTCAAGGCTTTTTATCTTAGAGATCCGTATACCGGCTTCCGGTACAATTTCATATAACGTTACGCTGGGGCCTACAGTGGCTTTAATCTGGGCAATATCGATTTTATAGTTACGAAGCGTTTCTACAATACGGTTCTTGTTTTCCTCAAGCTCTGCCTGGTTTATGGTAATACCCCCGGCGGAATATTCCTTAAGTAACTCGATAGAAGGGAACTGATAGTTAGAGAGCTCCAGGGTAGGGTCAAATTCACCAAAGTCCTGTACAAGCCTTGCAGCAAGGTTTTCTTCAACAATGTCTTCCTCCTCAGCCTTTTCTATAACAAACGTCTCATCATCAGTTTCAATGATCTCGCCTGCTTTTGCAGCGGGAGTGGTAACAACCGGCTCAGGCTGGATATATCGTGTAGTTGGCTCAAGGTTTATTTCCGATGCGTGCTCTATGGTAGGTTTTAGGGTCTCACGGTTAATTTCAAACTGAGAGGGCGGGGCAGGAGGGGCAGGCGTTGGCTTAAGCTGAATATTTTCCAACTCATCATCTTCGTCATCTTCAAAAGCATTTTCAATGGCAGGAGCAGCCACGGGCGCAACTACAGCAGCGTTAGAAATATCTGTTTTAGTATCAGGTTTTTCTTCAATTTCTTCTTCTTGTTTTCTCTCAAAGAAATTCTTCAGCGCATCCGGCGATATTTTTACTTTAAAGATAAGGAAAATGAACAGCGCAAATACCAGTACAAGGCCGGTGCCTGTTTTACCCAGGTAATCCTGCATAAACAAGTTCATCTCGTAACCTATAACTCCTCCTAATTCAGGCAGGTAAGCATTGAAGAAACCAAAAGCAACAGAAACTATGATGGTAAGGAACAGGTCCCAGAACAGTATTTTTTTAAGTTTTTTAAGCGGAAGGTCAAGCACCAGGTGGGCGCCTGTTAAAAAGAAAAAGCGGATAAGGATAAATGATGCCACACCAAAGCCACGATACAGAAACAGATCGGCGAGAAAGGCACCAAACTTGCCAAGCCAGTTATGAACCGTTTCTTTACGGTTACTAAAAGCATTAAGCCCGCTCTGGTCAAAATCGCCATATAAAAAATAGGAGATAAAAGACAGCAGTAATGCTATAGAAAACAAAAAGAAAAGTACCCCGAGCAGTACTTTATGCTGGCGGGTAAATCTTAACTTCTTTTTTTCAGCCGACGGTGTTGCTGTTTTGCCTGGGTTTTCTTTTTTAGTGCTTTTTGCCATTATCCATTTTTTGCGCGTTTGTAAAAATATCAATAATTGGTAAATCAGCCGAAAATTTTAGGACAATAAATAAGCCCACCAACAGCTAATGCCGCAAGCGCCGCAAAGAAAACAGCACCAGCGGCTATATCTTTAATAAAGCCTATACGCTCATGGTAATCGGGATGTATAAAATCGGCTACTTTTTCAATAGCAGTGTTTACGCCTTCAATTCCCAGCACCACCCCTATGGCAAGTGTCTGCAGCATCCACTCGGTAGAAGAAATATTAAAACAAAAGCCTGCTATGGTTACCAGCACTCCCAGTAGGAACTGCACCATAACACTATGTTCGGTTGTTACCAGTTTAAATGCACCATTTGCGGCATATTTAAAGCTTTTAAGCCTGCCTTTTATAAACCTGTGGTCTTTCATCAAAACAGATTAAAGCGCTGCAAGTGCAGCATCATAATCAGGCTCGTCTGCAATTTCAGCAACCTGCTCTGAATACTTTACTATGCCTTCTTCATCTATAACCACCACTGCGCGTGAGTGTAGCCCTGCAAGCGGGCCATTCTCAATAGTAAGGCCGTAGCTTTTACCAAAGCTTCCGTCTTTAAAGTCAGACAATGATACCACATTATCCAGGCCTTCGGCACCGCAAAAACGCGCCTGTGCAAAAGGCAGGTCGCGCGATATGCATAATACTTTGGTATTATCAAGCCCGCTGGCTTTCTCATTGAATTTCCTCACTGATGCGGCGCAGGTACCGGTATCAACGCTCGGGAATATATTAAGCACCAGTTTACTACCTTTAAAATCAGATAATGTAGTTGTTGTAAGGTCAGTTTTTACAAGTGTAAAATCAGGCGCAGGTGTACTGTTTTGAGGTAGATTGCCTACGGTTTTCACAGCATTTCCTTTTAATGTTATATCAGCCATTTTAATTCTTTTGTTTACCGGCAAAAGTAAGAAAATATCTGGCTTAAATATGACATAATCGTTATAAATACATGACCAGCATCGCTGCACTCATTAATATCATCAATCCGTCTTCAATAATGGTTACGGTGCTCATGGGCAGGTTAAATACAGCACCAAGGCAGGCACAGCGTATCTTCTTCTTGTTTAGTACGCTTTGCAGCACCCCAACAAGGCTTACGGACATTAGTACTGCTGTAAATGCATTGGTTGCCACAGGTTCAAAATTTACAGCAAAGGCAATGCCCAGTGCCAGTTCCAGGAACGCGTAAATGTAGCCCCAGCCTTTAAACTTCATGGCTACAACATCATACATGGCATAACTGTCGGCAAAACCACGCAGGTCAAGCATTTTAAAGAATGAGAAGGTAAGGAAGAAACCGCTCATGAAAACACGCATGAACATCATGCCGCTGAAGCCGTCTCCTGACGCGGCAGCTATGGAAGATACCACTGTAATGTAGCCTGCAATAAGCAGAATAGGCTTATACGTTTGCAGCCAGCTCTTTTGCTCTTCAGCCTCAGTTAAGTCACCTTTACTACCGCTAAAAATGTTGGACTTGTCGCCAAACTCATTTATAGGCTTGTGATGCTTGTGTACTGTTTCTGACAATTGATACTTTGGATATTCCTTCAGCGCATGCTGTAACGTTGCGGTATTAACATGTTTTGCCATAGAAATTTCCGCCTCACCGGCTTCCAGGTCTATAGCTACATCGGTTACATCAGGTAACTGCTTTAAAAGGTGGCTTACTTTTGCAACGCAGCCGTCGCACGTCATCCCGGATATTTTATAGGTATGTGTCATTTGTTGATTTTGTTTAAAGTTTAAGGTTTCAGGTTAGCCAGAGTTTTTGCCTTATGGCTAATTACTTTTTACTAATCACAAATTTCGACAATACCTTAAGATATTGTTTTATACAATCTTTGGAAAAGCTTTTAACTTTTACAGTTCGTCTATGTTGCGCCGTTTGGTTTCTTTAACCGATTTGTAGAAAGTAGGGGTAAGGCCTGTCACTTTTTTAAACTGGCTGGAAAGGTAGGCCGTGCTGCTGTAGCCAAGGGAATCTGCAATTTCAGATAAGGTAAGCTCATCGTAAACAAGCAGCTCCTTTACTTTTTCAATACGCTGGGCAATGTAGTACTTTTCTATTGTAGTGCCTTCAACCTCACTAAAAAGGTTGCTAAGGTAAGTATAGTCGTAATGAAGCTTGTCAGCCAGCCAGGCAGAAAGGTTGGTATTGAGAACTTCACCGGAATGGTGTACCAGGTAAACTATTTCATTTTTTATCTGCTCAATAATACGGCTCTTGCGATCTTCAATAAGCTCAAAACCTAGTTTATGCAGCGACTGGTCCAATTGTTTTAAC
>JAEWKB010000146.1 GCA_023386255.1 Bacteroidota bacterium | reverse complement strand
CGTCAGCAGTATCAGTGGCAGGTCGGGCGAGGGAGAATCTATAAAAAAGAAGAACAATCCTGAAAATACAGGTAATAAACCAATCAGGTTAAACCCGTTTTTGTTATTGTTGTTTTCCGTCAGGCAGAAGAAAATACATATCGTATAAAGGAAGCCGTTAAGGTCATTTATTCTGTTGGTTATAAAATCAAGGTTTATACCTGCCTGCAATACATGCCACGGCGACATCTGTGCCAGGAAAGGGTGCAGGTTGCCCAAGCCTTTTACAAAGCCATATTCATTTAACCATTTTATTGTTTGTACGTAATAGCTCTCATTATCTACAATAGTGGGAAGTTGTGCTGACTTTAATGCCGCGGCAATGGTTAAGGCAGCCAGAACTACTCGCTGCAAGAGAGTTAAGCTGATAAGGTTGTCCCTGAATGAAAGTAATGCATTTACCAGGTCTTTCCGAAGAAAATACACAAGCAGGAGCGAGGCAGTCAACGAGCATGTAAATAAATATATATTTAAAGGCACAAAAAAAGCTGTTGCCGTAAAAGCAACAGAATAAAAGAGCATTCCTAATAGTATAAGCAGCGGTATGTTTTTGGTATGAAGCCTGCAAATTTTATTGAGCAGGAGGCCTCCCGACAGGAAAATAACTAACAGCAGCAGCCAGTATGCCAGTACTGCTATCATACATTACTTATAATGTTGCCGTCGCTCATTACCAGCTTCCTGTCGGCCATGTCGGCCAGTTCCTTATTATGGGTCACAATCACAAATGTCTGGCCCATCTCATCGCGAAGCTGAAAGAAAAGTTTATGAAGGTTTTCTGCCGAAGCGGTGTCCAGGTTGCCCGAAGGCTCATCAGCAAATATAACAGCAGGCTTATTTATAAGTGCCCTGGCTACAGCAACGCGTTGTTGCTCACCACCCGAAAGCTCTCCGGGTTTGTGGTCTACCCGATGGGAAAGCCCCAGGTATTCCAGAAGCCTCTTCGCTTCAGCTTCCGTCTCAGGCTTAGGCTTACCTGCAATGAAGGCAGGTATGCAGACATTTTCAAGAGCTGTGAATTCAGGCAGCAGCTGATGGAACTGAAAGATGAAACCCAGCTGCAGGTTACGGAATTTAGACAGCGCTTTGTCCTTCATTCCAAGCACATCCTCATTATTTATAAATAATGATGTTCCTGTTTCCACTGTAGGCTTATCAAGGGTACCCAGTATCTGTAGTAGCGTAGTTTTACCCGCACCCGAAGCGCCGACAATCGAAACTATCTCACCTTTTTGTATGGTCAGGTCAACACCTTTTAAAACATGGAGCTTATCATAATATTTGTGGATGTTCTTAGCCTGGATCATGTAATTGCTGTTTTCACAAAGAAACAAACATTTTGAAACATTATAAATCTTTTCTGGCACAATATTTATTACGTAATAATTTGTAAAGTTTAGTTAATGGCTATGAAAGCCGCTAATCAATTTTTAATTTTACCTCTTCACCATGAAAAGACTAACAGCATTAGTACTGGCGTTGGTTTCTGTAGCATGCCAGTCTAAAGAGAAACCTAAAGCAGTTATTGCTGAGACAAAAAAAGGAGAAACAAGAATGGATAACACAAAAACAGAAACTGCCATATTTGCAGGCGGGTGCTTTTGGTGCACCGAAGCATTTTTTACAGATTTAAAAGGAGTTGAAAAAGTAGTGTCAGGCTACATAGGGGGGAAGACTGAAAACCCTACCTACAAAGAAGTATGCGAAGGGTATAGTGGCCATGCCGAAGCCATACAGATTACCTTTAATCCTGATGAAGTGGCTTATGAAGACCTGCTTGAGATATTTTTTGCTACGCACGATCCTACAACATTAAACCGACAGGGAGCCGATGTGGGTACACAATACAGGAGCGAAATATTTTATACAAGTGAGGCCCAAAAAGCGGCAGCAGAAAATTTTATAAAACTGCTTACCGACCAGAAGATTTTTGATAAGAAGATCGTAACCAAAATATCATCGGCTACTACATTTTATCCTGCTGAAGATTACCACCAGGACTATTACGCGCAAAATCCAAACCAGCCGTATTGCCAGGCCGTGATAGCGCCAAAGCTTGCTAAACTGCAGAAGAATTATAAATCTAAATTAAAGGGTTAAAACGTTGGTTGTTTGTCGTTAAGCAGGTATAGTAGCCGACTTAACGACAAACTACTAAACAACAAACTTTATTCTTTAAATAGAAATCCAAGGCCTATGCCTTTAAGCATTTTCTTTTCGAACCACCAGAAGAATTTGAACTGGCCTGATATAAAGCCGAAGAACAACAGCAATACCTGGTAAATGGGGAAAATAAGTATGAGGTATAAAGGATAATACAGCCACAGCGATACAATATCTTTGGTAAACCCCATCCATTCCAGTACCGGCTTAGACAAGTAAGCAGAACTAGAGCCAGTAACAGCAAAAACAATAAAAATAACTACTAACTGAAAATTACTGGTAATGCCCCAGCGTTGCTTTAATTTTTCCATTGCGGATGTAAAACGCAAATATAACCTATTTAGAACGAAGGTACAACCCCGCCAAGCCTTTGCCCGTTGGTTTGCTGAAAATAAACCAGGTAGTTATAGATAAGGTAATTAACTTCATAACCATAGTTTATTGAGGAATCATAGTCTATCCGCATCTGGTACATCTGGCTATAGCGGGGGTTGGTAACACGGGTATTCCATTCCATCACCCAAAGCCTGTTCTTGGTTTCAAGATATGATTGCGAATAATAACCTCTTGCCCGGGCGCGGGTATTAAGCCAGCTGGTAAATCCCGGATCTATAATTATAACTTCATATTCCAGTTCATCATTGGCTATGCGTACAGTATCACCTGCTACTGCATTGGTATTGGCTCCTGCGGTTGTAACTTTATTTTGGGTATTACAGCCCAGTAAAACAGCAAAAACAGCCAGCAGGGTTAAAACATAACTTTTCATAGCAACAGATTTTGTATAAAGTTAAACAATAAAAGCACCCGCTTAGGGTGCTTTCTCTTTATTTTAACGTACATGAAATCAGCTGTTTTCTGTTTTCAGCAGGCTTATTATCTGTTCTGCCAACTCATTACCTATCCTGTCCTGCGCTTCAAGTGTTGAAGCGCCAATATGCGGCGTAAGCGATATTTTAGGATGCATAAGTACCTGTACGGCAGGTGTTGGCTCTTCTTCAAAAACATCAAGACCTGCAAAGGCAACTTTGCCACCTTCAAGTGCATCAATAAGTGCAACTTCATTTATTATTCCGCCACGAGATGTATTAATGATTCCTACGCCGTCTTTCATCGACAATAATTCCTTTTCACCAATCACATAATCGTCTTGCGCCGGTACATGTAAAGTGATGAAATCAGCATGTTTAAAGATATCTTCAATTGGTTCGGTTATAATTTCAACATTAATGAACTGGCCGTTGTAGAAGTCAACACGTATATCGGCATGACCTACAAATTTATCTGATGCTATAACCCGCATGCCAAGCCCTAACGCTATGCGCGCTACCGAACGCCCTATTTTACCAAAGCCTACTATCCCTATAGTTTTACCACGGAGTTCAATGCCGTTAGCATAACCTTTTTTAAGTGCTTCAAAATTAGTGTCGCCTTCCAGGGGCATAATGCGGTTAGAATCATACAGGAATCGCACGCCGGTAAACAAATGCGCAAAAACCAGCTCGGCAACCGAATCGGCCGATGATGCCGGTGTATTAATAACATGAATTCCTTTTTCGCGTGCATAGTCAACATCAATATTGTCCATGCCCACACCGCCGCGCCCAATTACTTTTAATCCGGGGCAGGCATCAATAATATCTTTCTTCACCTTTGTGGCACTACGCACCAGTAACACGCTTATATCATTCTTGTTGATATAGTTGGCAACCTGTTCCTGCGCTACTTTGGTGGTTATAACTTCAAACCCGTCCTGCTCCAGTATTTTTTTCCCGCTTTCGGAAATACCATCATTCGCTAATATTTTCATTTTTTATTTCAGATTTATGATTGTAGATCTCAGATTTGCGCTTCGACAACCTCAGCGTGACATAACCTGAAACCTGAAACTTTAAACTAAATTTTTCTCCAACTCCTGCATTACATCTACAAGTACCTGCACGCTTTCTATGGGCATGGCATTATATATAGATGCCCTGTACCCGCCAACCGACCTGTGCCCGCTCAGCCCGCTGATGCCTGCGTCCTTCCACATCTTGTCAAAAGTTTCAGTATGTGTTGTGTCATTAAGCAGGAATGTTACATTCATTCTTGAACGGTCTTCTGTTTTTGCGGTTCCTGTAAATAAAGGGTTACTATCAATTTCTTTATATAAAAGTTCAGCTTTAGCATTATTTCTCCGTTCCATTTCGGCAATGCCGCCATTAGCTTTGAGCCATTGCAGCGTAAGATAGGAGGTATAAACTGCAAATACTGAAGGGGTATTGTACATGCTTTCCTTTTCAATATGCTGTTTATAATCCAGTATCCCAGGTATTGTCCTGCCGGTTTTGCCCAGAATGTCTTCTTTTACAACAACAAGGGTAGTGCCCGCAGGGCCCATGTTTTTTTGTGCCCCCGCGTATATGAGGCTAAACTTCGAAAAATCCAGTTGCCTAGAAAATATGTCGGAGCTCATATCGCATACAACAGGTATGTTTGTTTCAGGAAAAGCAAACATTTGTGTACCAAATATTGTATTGTTGCTCGTGCAGTGGAAATAATCAGCGTTGGAAGGTATGGAATATTCTTTTGGAATATAGGTATAATTTTCAGCTTTAGAAGAAGCAACAACTATTGTTTCACCAAACCTTTTAGCTTCCTTAATGGCTCCGGCCGCCCATGTACCGGTGTCAAGGTAGGCTGCTTTGCCCAGGTGCGTCATGAGGTTATATGGTACACGCACAAACTCCAGGCTCGCACCGCCCGAAAGGAATAATGCCTGGTAGCCTTTACCTGTAAGCCCCAGCAATTCCAGCACTAAGGCGCGGGCTTCTTCTATAACGGCAACAAAATCTTTACTGCGGTGTGATATCTCTAAAATGGAAAGGCCTGACCCATTAAAATCAAGGACTGCCTGTGCTGCCTTTTGAAATACTTCCTGCGGCAGGATAGATGGCCCTGCACTGAAATTATGCTTTTTCATGTCTGCTCTTATAGTTCATGCAAATTTCTAAATTCTGACAAAAACAGCGCAGAAAAACTCTGTAATAATTACACTATATTTTTGATAAAAATGCAATAGTATCTACATTATCAGCATAATCCCATAACTGCGGCTGCTGTGTCTGCCCAAAAGGAATAGCACCATCAGCAACATCTTTACCTACAATGCATTGTATCTGCTCATGCTCTTTCTGCAGGCGCTGCTTTACCAGTTCAAGATCATCATAATATTCATAAAAAACGCTTGAAATGGGAGAAGCGTAGCTTGTGTCTTCCTTAATGGTCATAAAGCCGTTATCCAGTATCTGGAAGTTGCTCATAAGGAACACAGCTTTGTTGTAATCATAGTTGTTGGCATATTTTTCATAGTGGATTATATCGCCATAGATATACATCGCCTCGAAAAAGTCTTTGAAGTCATAGCCGCGCGGCACAAAAAGTTTAGAAACATTACGGCAGCCCAGCCCAAAATACCTGAAGATGTCGTCGCCCAGCGCTGTAAGTTCTTCTTTAGTTTCATTGCCTGTAAGCACAGCTACAGAATTTCTGTTCTTCCGGATGATAGAGGGCTTATCTTTAAAATAATATTCAAAGTAGCGCGCCGTATTGTTGCTTCCGGTAGCAATTACTGCGTCAAATCCTTCCAATTTATCATCGGTAATAGTAATGTAATCAGCCATTTTCGGCGCAACAGCAATTATGTATTTTGCCAGGAAGGGTAGCAGGTGCTTATCATTCGATGATGTTTTAACCAGTACTTTATGTCCTGTTATCAATACCGATAAAAAATCGTGGAAACCTACCAGCGGGATATTCCCTGCCAGTATAAGCCCTACTGTTTTAGGCTGTACATTTTCCAGGTTGTAGTTTGACAGCCATTTGTCGAGATTTTCCTGTGTAAGCGCCTGTGCCCATTGCTGTATGGCGAAATAAACCTGCTCCGGCGTAAACCAGCGGTTATGGGATTGGGATAACGCTATCAGGTCCAGCATTTGCTCATAAAAAGGCTCGTTGTGCAATACCCCCTCATGTTTTTGGCTGTTTCCTTCGCTGAACTGCTCCAGGAACTTGCCTAACGCTACAAACACTGATTTTCTTTCGGCTAATGTCATTTATAATTATGTTGTTATGCTAACTAAAGCTTAATTTACTCCTAAATAAGCGAGAAAGAAGGCTTAGTTATGTAATATAGTTTGCGTATAAATACTTTTGAATGTAATTTTGCTGCAAATTTACATCATAAATAATAAAGTAAGCCATGGCTATCAAGATAACAGACGAATGTATAAACTGCGGTGCCTGCGAACCGGAGTGCCCTAATACTGCCATATATGAAGGCGCTGACGACTGGCGCTATAAAGACGGTACCAGCCTTAAAGGACGGGTAGTGCTGCCAAGCGGTGAAGAAGTTGATGCGGAAGCGCCACGTACACCAATATCAGATGATATATATTACATTGTACCCAGCAAGTGTACTGAGTGTAAAGGATTCCACGATGAGCCGCAATGTGCTGCCGTATGCCCCGTAGACTGCTGTGTGCCTGATGAAGACCATGTGGAAAGCGAGGAAACGCTGCTTAACCGCCAGGCGTTCCTGCATAACGAGTAATATTTGTTCTATGACAATAACAAAAAAACCTGAAGCTTACACTTCAGGTTTTTTCACTTTCATAGCAACTTAACTTAACTCAATTTATGGTTTTACGCGGCTAAACGTTTGTACTGTTACGCCGTCGGTCTTGTCATCATAAGTTTCAACTACAAAATTACCGTCACGGTCAAAATACCCGTATGATGTTGTATTTCCGTTCCTGTAAATGTAGTTGTTGTTTGAAGTTTTTCTTAAAACACCTACGTTTTGGTTGTTACCGGTTGTTACCCTGTAACCACCCCTGTCGGTACTGAACTGGAAGCGTTGCCCGTTCATAGTATAATAGCTGGAACGGTCTATTTCCTGAGTAGGTATACCGTCGCCTGACAGAGTAGTAGACTGTGTTACCTGCACCGGTGTCGGCTTAATGTTTTTATTCAGCTCGTTCGACTCGGCATTTTGCAATTCAATATTTTGTTGTGCTGTGCGGCTCTCTGTCTTTACAATTTTTCGTTCGGCCGTACCATCGTTAACCTTAGTAACTGTGGTAGTACTTTCTTTAGTAACGTTTTTGTTAACCTGTGCACTCACTGTCAGGCCAAAACCAAGCATTACTATTATTGCTAACTTTTTCATGGTCTTTTGAAGTTTTAATTATACAGATACAAATTTACACCTGTAGTGTTAAAGCTATTTGTACAAAAACATAAAGTATTGGTAAAAGAGCTGCTGAGCTTTCAAGCTGCTAAGAAGCTTAGTAGCTAAAAAAAGTATATCTTTGCACCCTTAAAAACCGGTTAATAAAATGAAAGCAGGAATAGTAGGATTGCCAAACGTGGGCAAATCAACACTTTTTAATTGTTTGTCTAACGCTAAAGCACAGAGTGCCAACTTTCCGTTCTGTACCATTGAGCCAAATATTGGCGTGGTAAACGTGCCCGACCCAAGGCTTGAAAAGCTGGAAGAACTGGTAAACCCTGAGCGTGTGGTTCCTGCAACGGTTGAAATTGTTGATATTGCCGGGCTTGTAAAAGGCGCCAGCAAAGGCGAGGGACTTGGTAACCAGTTCCTGGGCAACATAAGGGAGTGTAATGCCATCATTCACGTGCTTCGCTGCTTTGATAATGATAATATTGTACACGTTGATGGTAGCGTGAACCCTATTCGTGATAAGGAGACCATTGATATAGAGCTTCAGATGAAAGACCTTGAGACCGTTGAAAAGCGCCTTGAAAAAGCGAAGAAAGCCGCCAAAGTAGGCGCTAAAGAAGCGCAGGTAGAGGTAAGCCTGCTGGAAAGAATAAAGGAAGCGTTGCTACAGGCAAAATCAGCACGTACGGTAGAGCCTCAAAACCAGGAGGAAGAGGAAATGCTGGAAAGTTTCCAGCTTATCACTACAAAACCGGTGCTTTATGTTTGTAATGTAAACGAAGAGGCTGCGGCTACAGGTAACAAATATGTAGAGCAGGTAAAGGAACTTGTAAAGGATGAGAAGGCCGAAGTAATGTTCCTTGCAGTGGGTACAGAGGCTGATATTACCGAGCTTGAAACGTATGAAGAGCGCCAGATGTTCCTTGAAGACCTGGGGCTGAAAGAACCGGGTGCTTCGGCACTTATACGTTCTGCGTACAAGCTGTTAAACCTGCAGACGTATTTTACTGCCGGTGTAAAAGAAGTACGCGCCTGGACCATTAATGTGGGCGATACAGCACCTCAGGCTGCGGGAGTTATACATACCGACTTTGAGAAAGGCTTCATCAGGGCAGAAGTTATTGCGTATGATGATTATGTAACTTACGGCTCTGAAGCTAAGGTGAAAGAAGCCGGAAAACTACGTGTAGAAGGTAAAGAATACATTGTTAAAGATGGCGATGTTATGCATTTCCGTTTTAACGTGTAAACAGTATTGAGATATTAATTGAGATATGAGCCTGCTGAGTTATCAGCGGGCTTTTTTATTTCTTATATTTCCCTTACATTAGCTAATCAACAATAACAAATACTATGAAACTACTCGCCTTTGCCGGAAGCAGCAGCATGCAATCCATCAACAAAAAACTTGCAACCTATGCCGCAGGTTTATTCCAGGCTTCAGAAACTAAAATAATCGACCTGAACGATTATGAGCTTCCGCTCTTTAGTGTAGATAAAGAAAAACTGATTGGGCAGCCTCCGGTGGCACGATTGTTCCTGGATAATATAGAGTGGGCTGATGTGCTGGTAATATCGGTAGCTGAACATAATGCCGGACTTACGGTTGCGTTCAAGAATATCTACGACTGGGCATCACGCCAAAAAAAGCTGGTGTTTGACAATAAGCCTGTACTGCTCTTGTCAACCTCTCCCGGCAAACGTGGCGGGGCCAATGCCCTTGAAGCAGCCAAAATAAGCCTGAAATGGTATGGCGGCGATGTACGTGCGGAATTTTCCCTGCCATCATTCAATGAAAATTTTGATGTGGAGGTCAACAAAATATCCAATAAAGAACTTGATGCTGCGTTAAAGGAAATAATCAGCAGCTTTAACCATGAACAGAGGCCTTAAGCGGTTCCTTAAGTACTGCAAACGTTTTGCCTTCGGCCTGTTGGCCTTCATCCTTATTTATGTTGTGATGGCGTTTGTGCTGTCGCGAATTACTGTAAATACTGATCCTGATAAAGGAGATGTTGCCATCTACATCAATTCTAACGGCGTACATACCGATATTGTGGTGCCGATAAAGAATGAGGTGAAAGACTGGAGTAAAGACCTGCTGTACAGCCACACCAAAGCAAAAGACACCATTATGAGCTATGTAGCTTTCGGGTGGGGCGATAAAGGATTTTACCTTGAAACACCGGAGTGGAGCGACCTGAAAGTAAGCACTGCAGCCGTGGCGGCTTTTCATTTAGGTACATCTGCAATGCACACGCAGTTTTATAAGCAGATGAAGGAAGATGATACCTGTGTGAAGATCATGATCACAAAAGAAGACTATGCCTCACTTGTAAAATATATTTCAGACAGCTTCCGGCTGGATGAAAATAAAAAGGTGCGCTGGCTCGAAGGGCATGCTTATAATAGTTATGATGCTTTTTATGAAGCCAACCGCAAGTACAGCCTGTTCTACACCTGCAACACCTGGGCTAACAACGCGCTTAAGGCAGCTAATCAAAAAGCAGCTTTATGGACGCCAAGCGATACGGGGATTTTTTGCCATTACCGGTAAGTGCTCAGGCACTATTTCCCTCAGAACCTCAGCTCCTCATTTTGGCATTCTTTTTGGATTTCATAAACTATGAAATTTAATCCCAACTTCAGAAAATTATTTATTTTGTTACTGCTTGCAGGACCCGCTGTTTCAGCACAGGATTATGCCAAGGTAGACAGTAAAGTAAAAACCTATCCTTCCGTATTTACTTCTACAGGCCAACTTGCACAACAAATTGTAAAAGATTTTTCGCATCCTGATGAAAGGGCGCGTGCACTTTTTACCTGGATGGCACACAACATTAAGTACGATACTTCTCCCACGGCCGCAGGAAAAAGAGATACCTATATCTCTTATAAAACTGAAGCCGAGCGGCGTGCTAAAATTGCGGCTGTTGAGAATGAACTGGCTAACCGCACGCTCCGGTTTAGGAAAGGCGTGTGCAACGGGTACGCCATGCTGTACCACAAAGTTGCTGAAAAGATGGGACTTGAGAGCGAAGTTGTACACGGAACGGCTAAAATACTTCCTTCAGATATAGGTAAGGTGCCCGGTAAAATAAATCATGCCTGGAATGCTGTTAAGATAAACGGGCAGTGGAAGCTGCTGGACGTTACATGGGGTGCGGGCGGAATAGCTGCCGACAAAATTTTGAACAGGTTTGATGATGCCTATTTTTTCACCCATCCGGACGTGTTTTTACTGAACCACTTTCCTGATAATAAAAACTGGCTTCTTACCGTTAAAAGTGAATCAGATTTTGCCGCACTGCCATTGTATTATACTTTGAATTATGAGTTGATGAGCCCGTTACAGGGAACTATAGCTACGGGAACTTCAAAGCGTACAATTTTCAGGATAAAAGGTGTTAAAAGCACTGATGAGGTAATGTATCAGTACACA
>JAEWKB010000092.1 GCA_023386255.1 Bacteroidota bacterium | reverse complement strand
TCCCTTCTATTGCATCGTTAACAAAGCTTTCTGCTATGCAAAACAGTGTTAGGACTATCGAGGCAAACGTATATAACCTTGCCCTTGGTAAGGCGGCTCTTGAGGCTATCTCGATGAACAAGTATACTGCAATTGTAGTTCTTGACAAAAATGCTTACTTCCAGGGTGAAAAAGTTACAGGTAAAGTTGTATTAGGTCGTTATGACTCTAACACTAAACCTACATCTTTCCAGGGTCCTGGTAAAATTGAAAATGGACAGGCTGTAATTAATATGACGGCTGGTGCTATAGGTGAGCAGACTATCTCAGGTAAGTTTACATTCCTTGAAGACGGTAAGACTGTGCCACTACCTTTTGAAGGTAAGTATGTTGTAGTACCAAGGCCAAATGAGGCTACTATTTCAGCGGATAAGATGAACGTAGTTTACCGTGGTGTGCCTAACCCAATATCTGTATCTTTTGCGGGTGTAGCTGCTGATAAAGTAAATGCTTCAGCTCCGGGTCTGCGTCCTGGTACTAAAAAAGGCCAGTATATTCTTAATCCGGGTTCAGGTTCTGAAGTTACTATTAGCGTAACAGCTACATTGCCGGATAAGACAACAGTTAGTTCTAAAAAAGCTTTCCGTATTAAAGGCCTTCCTGCTCCAACAGGTAAGATTCGTGGAGAGGTTGCGGCTAAAGGTTCTAAATCTAACCTTGAAGTATGTACTATCTCTGCAGATATGGAAGACTTTGATTTCCCTGTAACTGTAAATGTTACTGAGTTTACCATTAAAGTTCCGGGCCAGCCTACTATTAAGGTGAGCGGTAACAAAATGGATTCAAGAGCTAGATCTGCAATACAGAAAGCCAGTAGAGGTGATCTTGTTGTAATTGATAACATAAAAGCGAACTTTGTTGGTATCGATCAGCTTGCTAAAAGAGTTTCGCCTTGTACATTTGAAGTACAATAATTCAAGTAAAAGTTCGTTAACTTAGAAAAAGTATAGACAATGAGTAGGAGGATTTTATCATTAATGGTTTTCTTTAGCCTGGTAAGTTCGGCAGCCTTTGCACAGTCAAACCTGTTGAATGCCAAAACTCCTGAGGAAATAGGCAAAAAAACCGCTGCACAGGATTCATTAGACAATGACAAGCCACTTCCTTATGGCTATGTGGGTGACAGGGACGTATTGCTGGGCAGGAAGGTATGGGAAGTGATTGACCTTAACCAAAGGGTTAATTTCCCAATGTATTTTCCTGTAGAGGATAACCTTGGTCCGGACAGAAGGCCGTTGTATGATGTGTTAACGAGCGCTATACGTGACGGTAAGATAACTGAAGTTTATGACGACAGTTACTTTACTACCAAAAAAACACTAAAAGATATTGATGCTTCATTGTCATTAATCGACACTACTGACGCCGGTAGGGAAGAGATGAACACTGACATCAAGGCTTATAAGAGCGGTAAGAAAAAAATCTCCGCTGAGTATATAAACCGTACTGATATTAAAGCAATTGACGTATCGGGTTATGAGATCATGGGGTACTGGTACTTCGATAAACGCCAGGGTGAACTTAAGTACAGGATGCTTGGCATTGCACCAATTGTACCTGACGTTTACACCATGAACAAAGAAGAGAAAGATTACATCCGCATCTTTTGGGTATACTTCCCTTCGGCAAGAGATGTACTTCACAAAGCGAAAGCATTTAATGAAGAGAACTCTGCCATGGCCATTACTTTTGACCACCTTCTTAACTCAAGGCGCTTTAGCGGCGTTATCGTAAAAGAAGAGAACGTTTATGGTGACAGGCTTATTGAAGAATACATGAAAGATAATGCACAAATGCAGCTTTTAGAGTCGGAGCGTATCAAAGATAAGATCCGTAACTTTGAGCAGGATATGTGGAATTACTAGTCAAAATATCTTAAAACATAAAAACTCTTACTGTAACAGGTAAGAGTTTTTTATTTATACTATGAAGGATTATATTATTGTAGGTTGTGGATTGGCAGGAATTAGTTTTGCCGAAACAGCTTATCAAAACAACAAAATGTTTACTGTCATTGCTGATGAGTATCAAAACTCCAGCCGGGTAGCAGCAGGGATATACAACCCTGTTATAGTTAAGCGTCTCAGCATGCCTGCCAATGCCGCGGAGCACATGCAGTATATCAGGCCATTTTATAAGCAGGTTGAGGAGAGGCTTAAGGTTAAAGTTGATTACGCAATTCCCTTATACCGTAGGTTTACATCAATTGAAGAGCAGAATGACTGGTTTACCGCCGCAGATAAACCCGGTTTGGGTGCATTTCTTTCTACAACTATTAAATACAAACTGTATCCGTGCCTTTCTTCGCCGTACGGCTTTGGTGCAGTACTGCATACCGGTTATGTTGATACCGTTACCCTGATTGACAGCTACAGAATGTTTCTTAAAAAGAGTAAATTGCTTATTGAGGAGCCGTTTAATCATGATGCCTTAGAAATAGAAGAGGATCATGTTTCTTATAAAGGCATTACAGCGCGCCATATCATCTTTGCCGAAGGTTATGGCATCCATAATAATCCTTTCTTTAAACATTTGCCTTTAGCAGGGACCAAAGGTGAGTTGTTGCTCATTAGAGCTCCTGAACTAAAATTGGATGTTGCCGTCAATGCGGGAATTTTCATTCTTCCTGTTGGTAATGATCACTATAAGGTTGGTGCTACTTATGAATGGACGGATAAAACGTCTATCCCTACAGAAGCAGCTAAAAAGGAATTGCTTGAAAAACTGGAGGAAATTATTACCTGCAGTTATGAGGTTATTGATCATTATGCAGGCATACGCCCTACTACAAAAGACCGTAAGCCGCTTATTGGCACACACCCGGATTACAGGCGGGTACACCTGCTGAATGGCTTGGGTACACGTGGTGTTATGCTTGGGCCTCCTATGGCAAAGCAACTATATGATGCTGTTGAAAATGGGGCTGCAATTGACCCTGCAGTTAACCTTACACGTTTTAAGGTTTAACCCTGTTGCGCCAGTTCTTGTCGTAACTGATAAAGAAGTTGATCCAGATGTTGCGGGACACGCGCA
>JAEWKB010000043.1 GCA_023386255.1 Bacteroidota bacterium | reverse complement strand
CTTGTAATAGGATTCATTTACATCAGGCCCAAGCACCTGCAGTCCCATGCGCTTACATTCTTCCATGAAGAAGGATACCTGCTTAATGTCGTTCATGTTGTTAGACAACACCGCTGCCATATACTCGGCAGGATAATGGGCTTTAAGGTAAGCCGTCTGGTAAGCTACCCATGCGTAGCAGGTAGAGTGCGATTTGTTGAACGCATAACTTGCAAAAGCTTCCCAGTCTTTCCATATTTTTTCAAGTACAACAGGATCATGGCCTTTAGCCGCAGCCTGTTCTACAAACTTAGGCTTCATTTTATCCAGTACGTCCTTCTGCTTTTTACCCATGGCTTTACGCAGTACGTCGGCCTCACCTTTGGTAAAGCCTGCCAGCTTTTGCGACAGCAGCATCACCTGCTCCTGGTAAACCGTAATACCATAAGTTTCCTTCAGGTACTCTTCGCAGGCATCAAGGTCATACTTTATCTCTTCCTCGCCATTCTTCCTCCTTACGAAGCTGGGAATATATTCCAGCGGCCCCGGGCGGTACAGCGCGTTCATGGCAATCAGGTCGGCAAACACGGTAGGCTTCAGATCCTTCATGTACTTTTGCATACCCGGCGATTCGTACTGGAATATACCAACCGTTTCACCACGCTGGAAAAGCTCGTACGTCTTTTGGTCGTCTATCGGGAAATTATCAGGGTCAAGCTCAATACCAAAACGATATTTAACCAGCTTAACCGTATCTTTTATAAGGGTAAGGGTCTTCAGCCCCAGGAAGTCCATCTTCAGCAATCCTGCGCTTTCAACAACCGAGTTATCAAATTGCGTAACATAGAGGTCGGAATCCTTTGCTACCGCTACAGGAACAAAGTTGGTAATATCATCTGGCGTGATGATAACCCCACACGCGTGGATACCTGTATTTCTTAAGGAACCTTCAAGCACCTTTGCCTGCTGAATTGTTTCAGAACTAAGGTCTCCTGCTTCCGCAAGTGATATAAGCTCCTGCACCCTGTCATACTCATCTGAGCGTAAGGCGCCGCGAAGTGAGCCCGAATCCATGGTAAATATTTTAGCCAGCTTCATATTCGGGATAAGCTTGGCTATCTTGTCGGCCTCAAAAAGCGGCAGGTCCAGCACACGGGCAGTATCACGTATAGATGATTTTGCCGCCATGGTACCGTAAGTAATAATTTGAGCTACCTGGTTGGAGCCATATTTATTAATTACATAATCCATTACCCGGCCCCGGCCTTCATCATCAAAATCGATATCAATATCGGGCATCGACACCCTGTCCGGATTCAGGAAACGCTCAAAGAGCAGATCGTAAGCTATGGGGTCAATATTGGTAATACCAAGGCAATAGGCAACCGCCGATCCCGCAGCGGAGCCCCTTCCCGGCCCTACCGATACGCCAAGGTTACGGGCTTCGGCAATGAAATCCTGCACGATAAGGAAGTATCCCGGGTACCCGGTATTCTCAATTGTTTTAAGTTCAAAATCAAGACGCTCACGGATATCATCAGTAATTTCTTTGTATCGTTTTTCGGCGCCTTTATAGGTCAGGTATCTTAAATACTTGTTCTCACCGCGTTTACCTCCGTCAACATCATCTTCAGGGTCAAGGAATTCCTCAGGAATATCAAATTTAGGAAGGAGCACATCGCGGTACAGCGAGTACGCTTCCACTTTATCTACAATTTCCTGTATGTTGATGATGGCTTCAGGCAGGTCTGAAAAAAGTTTTTTCATCTCCTCGCCAGGCTTAAAGTAATATTCGCTGTTAGGCAGCCCATAGCGGAAACCGCGGCCCCTGCCCTTAGGCGTCGCCAGTTTTTCACCATCCTTTACACACAACAGGATGTCGTGCGCGTGCGAGTCTTCCTTATCAACATAATAGGTATTGTTGGTAGCCACAAGCTTTACATTGTGCTTACGTGCCAGGCCGATGAGCGACTGGTTTACCCTGTTCTCATCTTCCTGGTTGTGGCGCATTACCTCAATATAAAAATCATTGCCAAACTCATTCTTCCACCACAGCAAAGCCTCCTCAGCCTGGTTTTCACCTATGTTCAGTATCTTGTTTGGTATTTCCCCATACAGGTTACCTGATAGGACTATAATATCTTCTTTATATTGCTGTATAACACGTTTATCAATCCGCGGTACGTAATAAAAACCATCGGTATAAGCTATAGATGACATTTTTGCCAGGTTGTGGTAGCCCTTCTTGTTCTTGGCCAGCAACACTATCTGGTAGCCGTTATCTTTGCGGGTTTTGTCTTTATGGTCATCACACACATAAAACTCACAACCTACAATAGGCTTTATAATAACTTCAGTAGGCTGCTCCCCATTTTCTACTGCGGCCTTGTTTTTGGCTTCGGCAGCTTTGTTATGGTTCAGCACATTGCTCACAAAGTGGAAAGCCCCCATCATATTGCCATGATCTGTCATGGCCACGGCGGGCATTTTATATTTGGCAGCTGCCTTAACCAGGTCGGGCACGGCTATGGTACTTTGCAGCACCGAAAACTGCGTATGGTTGTGCAGGTGCACAAAATCTACAGCAGCAAGGTCCTGCTTAACCGAAGGCAACTGTACATCAATCGCTTCCGCAGATTTTAATTTCTCCAGGCGCATACGAATATCATCCGACGCCTGCTTAAGGTTAATATGCTTTAACCCTATCAGCTGTATGGGCTGCGGGTTCTTTGTTTTAAATTCATGAAAATACGTTGGGTGTACATCCAGCTCTTCGTGCGTAAAAACCTCACGCTTAAGCAGCTCAAGGAAACAACGGGTTGTAGCCTCAACGTCGGCGGTAGCATTATGCGCTTCGGCAAATGGTTCGCCAAAAAGGTATTCGTGCAGCTCGGTTAGCGTTGGCAGCTTAAATTTTCCGCCACGCCCACCGGGCAGCTTTAGCAGCTCAGCAGTAATTTCGGTACAGGTGTCAAGCACCTTCATAGCCGCAAGGTTGGTTTCCACCGCCATACGGTGAAACTCGCACCCCATAATGTTCACGTCAAAACCAACATTCTGGCCTACTATAAATTTTGATTTAGACAAGGCTATGTTAAACTTCTCCAGCACCTCACCCAGCGGCGCACCTTCTTCCATGGCAAGTTCCGTGCAAATGCCATGTATTCGTTCCGCATCATAAGGTATATTAAAACCTTCGGGCTTTACTATATAATTCTGGTGCTCTACCAGATTACCCATATCATCATGCAGCTGCCAGGCTATTTGTATGCAGCGTGGCCAGTTATCAGTATCTGTGTGGGGAGCATCCCATCGTTTAGGCAATCCGGTTGTTTCCGTATCAAAAATCAAGTACATAAACCAGCTGAAATATTGGAAGTTAGATTAGGTATAGGCCTTGCCGGCGTATGCTCCAAAAATACATTTTTTTGCCGTAGCATTGAAACAGATTTATCAACAAAAAAATAAAACCACCCTTTTGGGGTGGTTTCTGTGAATTTAAAGCCTTTATATTAGTAAGACCCGCCACGGTTATAGTCGCCTCCGCCGCCACGGTTGTAACCTCCGCCGCCTCCGCGATTATAGCCACCACGGTCTCCACCGCCACGGTTATTATTAAAACTTCTTCTTTCACCTTCCGGTTTCGGTTCAGATTTGTTCACAACAATTGTGCGACCCTGAACATTAGCACCATTCAACTCACTGATAGCCCTTTGAGCTTCCTCGTCGTTTGGCATTTCAACAAAGCCAAAACCTTTGCTTCTGCCGGTAAACTTGTCTGATATGATCTTTACAGAATCAACCGACCCATAAGCCTCGAAAGACTCTCTTAAATCTGCTTCCTCAATGCTGAACGGAAGGCTTCCTACGAATATATTCATTATAAAAAAATTTAGAACATTACAAATGTAACCTTATTTAGTTACAAATAACGTTTTTAGCAAGATTTAATATAATTTTAATATTTAAGAAGCCATAAAAAAACCACCTAAAAGG
>JAEWKB010000054.1 GCA_023386255.1 Bacteroidota bacterium | reverse complement strand
CCTGTGTCATAGTCAAAATGAATATTCCATACATCCCTTATAATATCTTCACGTGTACACACTTTCCCTTTGTTTTTCATAAGATATTCCAGCAAAAAAAATTCTTTTTGGGTGAGGTGCACTTCCTCCCCGTCCCTGAACACCTGATGGGTTTCGGTTTTCAGGGTTATATTTGCCAGTGAATATTCAGGCTTTTCTACATCATGATGCCGTAATTGCACATTAATCCTGGCTAGCAGCTCCTCAAAGCTGAATGGTTTCTTTATATAATCATTTGCACCTGCTTTTAGCCCTTTAATGGTATCCTCAAGCGTATCTCTTGCGGTAAGGAATATTATGGGGGTGGTTTTATCTGCAAGCCTTAATTTATGGCACACTTCAAGCCCGCTCATTTTTGGCAGCATCCAGTCCAGCAGGATAAGTGAATATTTTTGAGCCTGTGCCTTAGCCAATCCTGTTATGCCATCCTGAGCCATATCAATACTATAACCCTCTTCTTCGAGTCCTTGCTTAAGAAAATTGAGTATGCCGTCCTGATCCTCTACTACAAGAATTTTCATACCTATAAATATATACTTTTTTTATGCTTAGTAACCTGTTATTCCTTAAGCATCATAAAAAACATGATTTCTATCGGATAAATCTATTATGGGTATTGTGCATATAAAGCAAGCTGTCGTGGATCTGCAAACAAGCTTAAGGGCTTTGCATACAAATCTCAGCATAAAATCACTGAACTTTGTATCAGAAAATTAAAGCACTATTATGAAAACAAGATCTTTAGGAAATCAGGGACTTAATGTGCCTGTTATTGGGCTGGGATGTATGGGCATGACCGGTTTTGAAGAAGGTAACATGTATGGCCCCGCAGATGAAAAGGAAGCCATAGCTACCATACACCGCTCTCTTGAACTGGGCGGTAATTTTTTGGACACCGCAGACCTGTACGGGCCTTTTAAAAATGAGCAGCTCATTGCAAAGGCTATAAAAGGCAAAAGAGACCAGTACATTATCGCTACAAAATTTGGCTGGGAAATTGATGACAACAACAAAGTGACCTGGGCTATAAATGGAAAAAAAGAATACGTGAAGAAAGCCGTTGAACGATCGCTTAAAAACCTGAACACAGATTACATTGACCTGTACTATCTTCACCGGCTTGATAAGAGGACACCCATAGAGGAAACTGTTGAGGCAATGTCGCAGTTGGTGCAGGAAGGAAAAGTACGGTATCTGGGGCTATCGGAGGTCTCATCTGAAACCGTAAAGAGGGCACACAAGGTGCATCCTATTACCGCTGTGCAAAGTGAATATTCACTGTTTGAGCGGAGTGTTGAGCAACGTGGGATACTAAATACATTAAATGAACTGCAAATTGGGTTTGTTGCCTATTCGCCACTCGGACGTGGCTTCTTATCAGGCCAGATAAAAACTATCGATGACTTGCCTGAAAATGATTTTCGCAGGAACATCCCGCGCTTTCAACCGGAGCATTTCTATAAAAATATTGAATTGGTCAATGCAATCGAACGTTTGGCATCAGAAAAGAACATAACACCTTCGCAACTGGCACTCGCCTGGATAATAAGCAAAAACATTCTACCAATACCGGGAACCAAACGCAGGAAATACCTTGAGCAGAATATTGCTGCTTCCGCTGTAAGCCTGAGTAGTGAGGAACTTAATCGACTTGAGAAAATAGTACCGCTGGGTACGGATACCGGGAATCCTTATGATGAGTTCAGCATGGGCCTCATTGACTGAGATTGCAGTAAGTAAAAGCTCCGAAATTTCTAATATATTGTAAATTAGCAGTATGAATATAATCAAGAGTATTTCCGAATTTCACAGGTTACTCTCTTTGCCCGAGCCACGCCATCCGCTGGTAAGCGTAATTAACCTGGCTGAAAGCATTTTCGTGGAAGATGATGTATGGAAAGGGTTTGTAAATAGCTTTTACTGCATCGCCCTCAAGCGGGATGCGAAAGGAAAAGTGCGTTATGGCCAGCAGCATTATGACTATGATAATGGTGTACTAAGCTTTACCGCACCTAATCAGGTACAGTCACTGGATCTACAGTCAGTAGAATGTGGTTCAGGATACCTTTTGATCTTCCACCCTGATTTTCTGCTAACTCATAATTTGGCTACCAGCATTTCGGGATATGGCTTCTTCTCGTATGCCGTAAACGAAGCCCTGCACCTTTCGGCAGAAGAGGAAAGCAACCTTGTTGCTATCTTAGACAGGATTGACATTGAATGTATGCATATTGACCGGCATACTACGGAAATAATCCTCTCGCAAATCGAGCTATTGCTGAATTATTCAAACCGCTACTACGAGCGGCAGTTCCTGACCCGGAAAAGCAGCAACCACCATATGCTTGCCAAATTTGATAAGCTTTTAAATGAGTATTTTACAGGCGATATGGCTTTAAGCCAGGGATTGCTTACGGTACAGCATATTGCAGGCGCAATGAACCTGTCTCCTAACTATCTGAGTGATTTCCTCCGCATACACACAGGGCTTAACACCCAGCAACATATTCATGAAAAAATGATTGAGCGGGCTAAGGAAAAACTTGCAACAACAAACCTGTCGGTCAGCGAAATTGCCTTTGCCCTTGGTTTTGAGCACCCGCAGTCATTCAGCACCCTCTTTAAAAAGAAAACAAGCTTGTCACCCATAGAGTTTCGCAAACAGTTTAATTAATATACACGTAATCAAAGCCTCATGAACACCTGAGGCTTTGATTATTAAGATTTCCGGTCATGCGCAAAAATGCTCTGGATACTTAAATTACTTAATTGACCGCTTACCAGCTAATCTCTCCGTTTTCAGGGTTTGTTTCTTCACTGAAAAATTTGCCTGTTGGCCCATTCTTATCTATCAGGGCATATTTAATAATCCTGCTTGCGGCAGTGCTTACTTCACCGCCGTTAAAAAATGTAAAATGCGTCTTTGTCAACCCGGGGCAAACTGCATTAACTTTAAAATTAGTATTTCGCAACTCATAAGCTAACTGTATAGTATACATATTTAAAGCAGCTTTTGATATAGCATAAACGCCATACTTAGCATAGTTATATGAAGGCCACCGCGGATCGCTCTGCAAGGATAAAGAACCAACACTCGTGCTAACATTAACTATCCTTGGTTCAGATGCATTATTCAATAACTCTATAAATACCTGCGTGACATTCGCTACTCCAACTACATTGGTTTTAAGCGCATTCAGATATTCATCAGTAGTGGCTTCAAGAACAGTATATGGGGCACTACCGCCATTAATACCTGCATTATTAATAAGCACATCAAGTACTGCTGTTTTTACCCCAATTTCTTCACGTGCGTTTTGAATTGAATTAATGTCGGTAACATCAAGTTGTATTGCTTCAACATTAGCAAATCCTTCGGCATTTAATTTCTTTACTGCATCCAGGCCATTTTCAATATTCCGGCTCCCAATAAATACTTTAAAATCCTTTTGTAAAAGCTGTCTGGCAGTTTCAAAGCCAATACCCTTGTTTGCTCCTGTAATTAGTACTGTTTTCATTTTGTAATCTTTAAGTTCAATTACAAAATTCGGCCATGCAAAGGTGGTGGTGTTTAACAAATGGTAAAAAGTGAATTACCGGATATTTTTTCTTATTCTACTTAATGATTGTTGTGTTACCCCCAGATATGAGGCGACATATGACAACGGTACACGATTAATAACTGAGGGGTAATTTTTCAGAAATGCTAAATATCTTGTGGTAGCATCCTCCGATATTACAGGTCCTTTCCTCGATTTTTGGTACATGCAAAGCTGCACCATTTTGTTTTTAATGTTGTCCCACCCTACAATAATATTAGAGAGTTCATCCCACTCACCTTTTGAAAAAACAATCAGGTTGCAATCTGTAATAGCCTGAAGGTATTCGGATGACGATGTATTTGCCTCAAAGTTTACATAGTCGCACACAAGGTTATTTTCAGCAATAAAACATCTCGTAATCTCGTCTCCTTTATTATTAAAGTAACAGCCACGCATGACACCTTCAACTACAAATCCAACATCTTTTGGTATTTTTCCGGCTTCTGAGAAGTAATCACCTTTATTTACATTTAAAGTATTTCCTTTACTTTTAATAAGTTCTGTTTGTTGTTCATTAAGGTTGCCAAAGCTCAAAATATACCGGATCAGTTCTTCCATGACTCAGTAAAATTATTAATGTTTAATAAATCAAATAACTCAAATTCAATTACCGTAACTGCTTTAAGGCTATTTCGTTATTTCCTGCCACTTGATCATTCTGTTCTTTAAATCTTTTATGCGGCCTTCTACGCTAAAGGTTCCGTCACCTCTATGATGAAAGATGCGCTGCTCTCTCCTGTCAGTGTTAACCCACGCCTGCACAGCTTCAACCACAAAAAGATTATATTTGCCTGATAATTGGTTATTTACAACTTTACACTCTATATTAGCGAGACATTGGCCTATCAGCGGTGCTTTAACTTTTTCCGCCTGAAGGCTTTCTAATCTGAATTTTTTAAACTTGTCTATATCGGCACCACTGCAATTCCCAATATCAACTGCTTTTTCCATTAAATCAACTCCCGGGATTGCTATAACGCACTCTTTACTTTTCATAAGAGCTTTATGACTGAAATCCCATGGGCCAATAATAAACGCAATTAAAGGCGGATTATGCTGTACCATCATGTGAAACCCCATAGTCATTATATTATTTTTATCCTTGTCTGCAGTAGTTACAAGAACCAACGGCCCGGGCTCCAGTAATCGTACTACCCTGTTTAGTGGAAACTTCTTCATCTTGTTATATTTAAAAAACGTTATCAGTGCGTTTTAAACCTACTGTTGAACTCATATCTAAAATACATAAAATTTTTGCAATGGATTTCTCATAGCTTATAGTTTTGTCCCTCTTGAATTATGTTGTATAGTATAATAAAAAACCCCGGTGCAATACCAGGGTTTCTATTACTGCTGAATAAGTATTCTATCTTCTTTTAAAAGCCTTTACTATATATTTCCCTGCTGCTACAAGGGCTACCGCAACTAATCCCACGGCCAGTCCTGCCAAAAAATCTTTTACGGTGGCAGGCCACGTTGGAAGAATGTGGTGCAAATACTCAATATTATGCACAAAGATACCACCCGCTACCAAAATAAGGGCTATTGTACCCACCACAGCCAATAGCTTAATTACTATTGGTAGTGCTTTAACCAGTACATTGCCCACTGCGGCTAAAAATCCCTTATCGCCTGATTTTTTAATAAGCTTGTACCCCGCATCATCCATCCGTACAATTAGCGCTACAATGCCATAGACACCTACAGTCGCAATAATAGCTACAATTGACACGGTTAGTATCTGTATAGTAGTTGGCTCGTGCAGTACGGTACCCAATGCTATAATTACAATTTCTATTGAAAGTATAAAATCTGTGGCTATTGCCGACCTTATTTTAGCCTTTTCAACATCTGCCGGATTTTCTTTTGTTTCTTCTATTACCTCATGCCCTGTTTTTTGCCGGTGAAAGAAAAATTCAATAATTTTCTCAACACCTTCATAGGCCAGATACGCTCCTCCCAGCATTAATATGATAATTACAGCTATAGGAAGAAAAGCATTAAGCAGTAATGCAACCGGCACAATAATTACTTTGTTAATAAACGATCCTTTTGTTATAGCCCAAAGTACAGGAATTTCGCGCGAAGCCAAAAAACCGGTAGCTTTCTCGGCATTAACGGCAAGGTCATCGCCTAAAATACCTGCTGTTTTACGTGTTGCCAATTTACTTGTAACCGCTATGTCGTCCATAAGCGCAGCTATATCATCTAATACTGCAAAAAATCCTGAAGCCATTTACTATTGATTATATTGGTGCGCAAAAATATTAATTAAACGCATTACCCAAAGAATTAAGACTAATTAATTGCGGAAAATTTCCTGCTTTACATACAGCCATAATATTAATGCGGCTTTATAACGAATGCCTTCAACTTATCCATTTTGCCGTTCTTAAAATGCCAGATATCGCAGTACATATAATCCTCTTCCCTTCCGACTCCATCCTGTACTGTAATCGTGCCGGTAGCAATTACATAATCATCTTCGGCAATAAGGTTATCAACCACAAATTTTGGCGGTTCCTTATAGGCCTCTGCCATATATTGTCTTACTGCTCCCTTACCTTTTAGGGTCTGCTCCCCAACAAATACCCATTCCGTTTCCTCAGTACAGTAGGAAAGGAACCCTTCATAATCTCCTACTGCAATTGCAGCATTAGCTTTTTGCAATATTGCTTTGTTAGTATTTTCCATAATAAATTACGGATTACCTGAGCCCCCGCTGGCACCATATATCTGACCTGTAGAAAAACTTGCATCATTAGCGGCAAGCTGCACATAAATAGAGGCAAGCTCTACCGGCTGCCCCGGCCTGCCAAGAGGTGTATCGCCGCCAAATTGCTTCAGCTTCTCCTGCGTGGCACCGCCGCTTACCTGCAACGGCGTCCAGATTGGCCCCGGTGCAACGCCGTTAACCCTTATACCTTTTGGTCCCAGCTGCTTAGCCAGTGACTTTACATAATTGGTGGTAGCGGCTTTTGTCTGCGCATAGTCATAAAGCTCGGCTGAAGGGTCATAGGATTGTTCAGAAGTAGTCCCTATTATTGATGCACCCGGTTTTAAATACGGCAGGGCAGCCTTAATTATCCAGAACGGAGCATAAATATTGGTTTTCATGGTGGCATCAAAGTCGGCCGTAGATATATCAAGCACCGATTCGTGCGTTTGCTGCCTTGCCGCATTGTTAACCACAATATCAAGTCCGCCTAAAGCTTTAACGGCATCGTTAACTAAACGCGTACAGAAAGCCTCATCGCGCAGGTCGCCGGGAATGGCAACAGCTTTCCTGCCTTCTGCCTTAATAAGCGCGATAACCTCACGTGCATCCTCTTCTTCTGTAGGATAATAATTAATGGCTACATCGGCGCCTTCCCTTGCATAGGCAATAGCTGCTGCACGGCCCATACCGGAGTCGCCACCTGTTATCAGCGCCTTGCGGCCTTTAAGCCTGCCTGAGCCTTTATAGCTCTTTTCACCGTGGTCGGGCTTGGGGTCCATCTTGCCTGCAAGCCCCGGCCATGGCTGAGACTGTCCTTTAAAAGGAGGGCGTGGATATTTTGTCGTTGGGTCTTCAGGTATGTTTGCAGAAAAATCATCTGCACCACCTGTTTCACCCGCTAAAACCGGGTTTACAGCCACAGTAGCCAGAACGGCTCCCATTCCTGCCAGTGCCTCACGGCGGCTCATGGTATCTTTGCTCATAATTATAAGATTTTAAGTGTCTTAAAATTACAAAGCGCCAAAAGCAATAGTTTAAAAATAAGGTTAAAGTTTCTTTATAAACAAAAAGCCCTGCAAATTGCAGGGCTCTCTTAATCATGGTTCTCTTATTATTCTAATACAAAGCTTACAGTTACATTGGCAGTAACTTCAATTTCTCCCACTGCAAGCGTTTCTCTTGGCATATCGGCCGACTTAGCTTCCATCCTCATAGACTGCATAGCTACAGGATAATAGGTTTGGGTGTTATCGGTCACTACAATGGCTTTGCCTGCTTTCTGACCTAATGCTGCGGCATAATCATTAGCTTTAAGCCTTGCCTGCTGTATGGCTTTGGTGCGGGCTTCGCTTTCATATTGTGCCAGTTTAGATGTTTTAAATTCCACTCCGTTTATTGTGTTAGCACCGGCATCAACCACACCCATCATAAGCGTATCATACTTGCTAAGGTCTTTCAGGTTAATAACAATGGTTTGCTGCGCTACATAATTATATTTCTTTTTGTCGTAGTCATAGTTCCTGTTCAGGTATACACGCTTTGTCTGGTAATCTGCTGCAGGTATGCCGCTGCTTTTTAGGTATTTCAGGATCCCGTCTATAGCCGTGTCATTTTTCTTCTTCACGGTAGCAGCATCGGCGCCCACATTTTCTACGCCAATGGTTATAACAGCCTGGTCAGGGGTTACTTTTACTTTTCCTTCGCCCGATACATTTATCTGCGGCTGCATTCTTTCGGTTACAACTTGTGCGTTGGCTAATCCGCTAATCAGCACAACCAATACTAGAGCAATTTTTTTCATGGTAATTTGTATTTAATTTCTGTAAGAATTCCAAAATGTGTGCCAGTTTTGTAAGCCCTAAAGCTTTCCTGTCCTTTCAAGGATAAACAAAATAACAATCGGGATAAGCAACAGTATCACCATCAGTGTGTTATCATAAAGCATAGAAGGCATACGTGAGAGTGTAATTATATATCCGCCGATAGCACCGCCAAAGTGGGCAGTGTGCCCAATATTGTCCCTCTTTGCTTTCATGCCATAGATAGAAAATAACAGGTAACCAATACCAAAAATATAAGCAGGTACCGGAATTATGAAGTACAGCCCCAGCGTCATGTCAGGGTTTAAAAGTATAGCTGAATACAGAACTCCGGTAATAGCGCCCGAAGCACCGATAGCCCTGTAGGAGTAATCATTTTTATGGAAATATAATGTAAGGAGGCTCCCACATATAAGGCTGCCGATATAGACCAGCAGGAACGGAAGCACACCCATCAAAGCAATAACAACCGGCGCAAAAAAGTACAGCGTGAGCATATTGAAAATGAGGTGCGTAAAATCGGCATGCAGGAATGCCGATGTAAACATCCTGTACTGCTCCCCTGCCCTTATGCTGCCTATATGAAACTCATATTTCCTGAAGAACGCCATATCATTAAAGCCTTTATAACTTACCAAAACATTGATGCCGATAAGCACCATCACTATCAAATCTATACTCATAACTATATTTAAACATTGTAAATTTACGTAAACGTATCCTTACTTTTACCGGCTGTTCAATTACAAAAACTATAATTCACAATAAAAAGTATCTTTGTAAAAATTTTAAGGATGCGATTTTTAGCTTTTATTGTAGCTTACCCTATACTTCTTCTTGTTTCCATTCTGCCATTCAGGCTGATGTATATATTTTCTGATTTATTTTACGCACTGGTTTACAGGATTATAGGATACAGAAAAAGCACTGTGAGGCTTAACCTGGCCCTGACATTGCCACACCTGTCTTTCGCTGAGCGTAAAAAAATAGAGAAGAAGTTTTATCATCATTTTTGCGATAATTTCCTTGAGATGATTAAGATGATGACCATATCTGAAAAGGAAATGAAAAAAAGGTTTGTATTTGAAAACCTTGACGTATTGCATGAATATGAGCAGAAAGGCAAAAGCATAGCGGTAATGATTACCCATTTTGGGGGTTATGAATGGCTGCTTACCATGAACCTGTACTTTAAAAGCCATAAGGGCTATGGTATTTATAAAAAGATACGTAACCCCTATTTTGATAAGATGGTACGGGACATACGCGGGAGGTTTGATGCTACGCTTATTGACACTAAGGAAAGTGTTGGCGTAATGAAAGATAATAAGAAGAAAGGCATTTTAGGCTGCTATGGCTTTTTAAGCGACCAATCACCTAAAATATACCGCGTACCGTATTGGGGAATGCTTTTTGGCATGGAAGTACCTGTGCATGCGGGTGCGGAATTGCTGGCAAAAAAGCTAGATATGAATGTACTTTATGTGAAGAATACCAAAATAAAACGTGGGTATTATACTGCAAAGTTTATCCCTTTTGAAGGCAACCCACAGGAAACACCGAATTTTGAAATTACAGACCGTTTCCTGCGCCTTTTGGAGGAACAGATACTGGAAGCCCCTGAATATTATTTATGGACGCACAAGCGCTTTAAACACCGCAGGAACGACCCGCCTGTTATAGGCGAAACCACTCCTTAACCATTTCGCTCTCTACAGGCTTTGCGTTTACATGCCTGAATTCGTTGGAAGAAGATACATAAGTATAATCTTTAGCCCATTCTTCATGATTCTGTGCCAGTGCTTTTATGCTTTCGCATACAAACTGTATCTCGGCATTGGTGGTAGTGGGGTGAATTGACATGCGTATCCAGCCCGGTTTCTGTATCAGGTCGCCACAGGAAATAAGATCGGTCAGGTAATGTGATTTCTCTTCATCCACATGAAGCAGGTAATGCCCGTATGTACCGGCACAGCTGCACCCGCCGCGGGTTTGTATGCCAAAGCGGTCGTTAAGCAGCTTTACGCCCAGGTTAAAATGAAGGTCATCTATATAAAATGATATTACACCGAGCCTGTTTTGGTGCTGTGGCGCCAGTATGTTTATGTTAGGTACATCTTTCAGTTCAGCAAAAATGTAATCTACAATCTCTTTCTCACGATTCAGAATATTTTCCACACCCATCTGCTCCTTCAGCTTTATCGCCAGGGCTGTCTTAATTACCTGAAGGAAGCCCGGTGTACCGCCATCTTCACGCTCCTCTATATTATCAATGTATTTGTGTTCGCCCCAAGGATTTGTCCAGCTTACGGTTCCCCCGCCGGGATGGTCGGGAACCATGTTATTGTACAACTTTTTGTTGAAGATCAAAACTCCCGATGTCCCGGGGCCGCCCAGGAATTTATGCGGAGAAAGGAATATAGCATCGAGGTAAGCCTCTTTATCTGCCGGGTGCATATCAATATCAACATAAGGCCCTGAGCAGGCGAAATCTACAAAACAGACGCCGTTGTATTGATGTATTATTTTAGCTACTTCATAGTAAGGTGTTTTAATACCCGTAACATTTGAGCATGCTGTAACCGATGCTATTTTAAGTGTATAATCTTTGTGCTCCTCAACCAGCTGCCTGAAGCTGTCCAGGCACACAAGACCCTGCGGGCAGGCAGGTATAACTACCACTTTGGCAATGGTTTCAAGCCAGGACGTTTGGTTTGAGTGGTGCTCCATGTGGGTAACAAACACTACAGGCTTCTTTTCCACAGGTATATTGGTAAACCGGCGCAGGTTTTCGGGCACTTTAAGCCCCAGTATCCTCTGGAACTTATTTATAACCCCTGTCATTCCTGAACCGTCCGTAATAAGTACATCTTCATCACCAGCGTTCACATGATGCTTTATAATGTGCCTTGCTTCATGATATGCCGTGGTCATTGCAGTGCCCGACACGGTAGTTTCGGTATGTGTGTTGGCTACAAAAGGCCCGAAATCATTCAGCAGCTTCTCCTCTATCGGGCGGTAAAGCCTCCCGCTGGCAGTCCAGTCGGTGTAAACGATTTTTTTACGTCCAAAAGGAGAATCAAACTCCTGGCCTATACCTACAATGTTGTTGCGGAATGGCAGGAAGTAATTTTCCAGTTCGGTACTAAGGGTGGTTGTGTTGGCAGCCGTAAGCATATCAAAAGATTATATGCAGCAAATTTAAAATTTAAAATGATATAAAAAGTTAATTATATACCTATTTCAACCTGGAAGCGTGCATACCAGTTTTGCTTTGATGTACCGTCAAAATAATGCATATCATCCAGTGTAAGCTCAAGCTGCGCCTTAAATGCGTGCTCCCAAACATACTTGGTAAGCCCAATGCTGTACTGCTTTTGGTTGGGTGCATACGCACGAATATCATCGTGAACTTTTTGTGTTGAAAAACGGCCTATTACTTCGTAATTGGAAGGAAAAACATAACTAAGCTGGTAATCGAACCCATGCCCTGTAAACACATACTCCATATCCGGTGTGCCGGTGGTATCTTCAGGATCAAACGTTACAGGATCATTTGCGGTACGCTGCATGTAGGCTGCCATAGCTGCCCATCCCTGATACTTAAACATAGCATCAACCAGTACCGACTGCATGTCGCGTTTTTCAAACAGGTCATCACCCAGCTGTCCCTGTGTGCGGCGCGCCTTATCATTAAACTGGTAAGCACCCGACAGCAACAGCTTAGGCGTTTTTTCGCGCACAAGGTCACCCTCAAAATAAGTACCGTCTTTTACAAAGGCACCAAAAGGAAATAGTTCTACCTTACCTGTATAGGCC
>JAEWKB010000273.1 GCA_023386255.1 Bacteroidota bacterium | reverse complement strand
GTATTGTGCGTATTACGTCAGGCGAAATTACTGTTATGCCTTCAACGCTGCGGTTACCTTCTCTTGTAATTACAACGGGGTCTAAATCTTTAGCGGATCCAAAAAGCATCAGGTTAAATTCAAACCTGTCATTAGGCCCCAATATTACATCTTCAATAGACGACCGCCTGAAACTGATGTGCTCAAACCAGACAATTACCTTCCTGTTTACAGGCAATTCAAGTTTGTAAAAACCGTTGTTATCACTTACAGTACGCACCGTACCTTCAATATCAGCGTAAAAAATACTTACACCTTCAATGGGCTCCTTATTATCATCCAGTATTATACCGTATAGTACAGGTTTATTTTGCTGCGCAAATGCAGCCGTGCCCAGTAATATGAGCAGAAGCGCTAATAGCTTTTTAATCGTTTTCAACAGGCGCTGTGTTTTGTGTTCTGAAAAAATGCGTTTCAAAGGTAGAAGAATTTCCCACATTATCTGTAACTGTGACTTTTAAATCATTTTTGCCTTCGGCTACAATCCCGTCACTAAAGTTGTGGTAAATAATATTTGTTTTATAATCATAATGCATTAAAGCCCACTTGCCGTTGAGCCACGCATCAAATGTGGCAATGCCCGAAAGGTCATCCTTAATCTTCAGGCTGAAAATTTCTTTTCCGCTCAGCCATTTTCCTTCCTCGAAGTCGGGGCTATAAATTTTTGGCGGCTTAGTGTCCTGCATAAGCTTAAAATCGCCCAGCATCCGCACTTTGGCAGTAAGCCTGCCGTCTTCAATACGGCTTTCATTATAGAAACGTTTTTTCTCTGTGAATCCACCAATAAATGTTTTCTGCAGTACCTCTTTAGATAAATGGCTCACATCAAAGGAAACCTCTACGTGCGTATGTACCGGAACCGTTGGGTTGTGAAGGTGCAAAACCGAATCCTTAACCCTGAAATCAAGGTAAAAATCATCATAAAAGGCATTGCCGGGTATAAATACCGAAACATTGTTATTGGTGTAGTTATGGTCGTTGCCTGCCTTAACAAAGTAAGGCGTTATCTTTTTTGCCTCAACTACCGATGCCGGCTTATCAGAGTATTCAATACTTCCGTTGATGGTGACTTTATTACCATGAAAATCTGAAACTTCTATCCTGAAATTCTTTACTTCGCCCGGTACAATAGTAAACTGGCCGTTGCTCTTGTTATTTTTAATGAGGGTAAGGTTATATGGCCTTTTGTAAAACAACTTCTGGAAACGCTGTCCTGTAAGGTAGTAGTGGCTGTAATCTATGAAGTTATTTATGTAGCGCGACTCATCAAAAGCAAAAGTATTAAACTTATAGCTGAACCCCGGTGTACCGTTATAAAACGTTTCTACCGAATAAATGCCGTTATTTCCAACACTGCCTGTAGATTTATCGGTTGCGCTTATGGCAAAGCCTATATTGCCTTTGGCATAAATTTTATCGGCAATGTAAGTACCGTCTTTCTGAAGCTTCAGGTTAAGCAGGTAAGGCTTTCGGGTTTCGTTAACCACAGCGTCTTCACTAAGCGGGTAAGCCATCAGCCCGTGTATGGCAGGTACTTTTGTATCCTTCATCTTCTTGTCCAGCCCGAAAAGCAGGGGGTTTATCACCATTTCGGTTTTGGTATCCCTGTACTCAAAATGCAGGTGCGGCCCACCGGAACCACCCGAATTACCTGCGTAGGCTACAAGTTCGCTCTTGGTAACTGTTATTTCGCCCGGCTTGGGCATAAGCTCTATATCGAACGACTGCTTTTCATACTGCTTTGCCCGCACATACTCCTCAATTTTAGGGGCATATTTCTGCAAATGAGCATAAACTGTAGTGTAACCGTTAGGATGGTCTATATAAAGCGCTATGCCATACCCGTAACTGGACACCCTGATGCGCGACACATAGCCCGCGGCTGCAGCGTATACAGGGAAACCTTCCTTTTGTTTGGTACGGAAATCGAGCCCGGAATGGAAATGGTTGCCGCGAAGCTCACCAAATGTGCCCGACGGGTGTACCGGAAGGTCCATTGGGGAACGGAAATAATCCTGCGGATAAGGGCTTTGTGAAAATACTAATGTTGTAAAAAATATAAGTAAGGCAGATAATCTCATTATGCTAAAATAGGACAAACGGCGGCAAAAACAAAGGTTACCATCACTAAAACTTATAACTGCTTATTATGCAAAATATTACAATGCTACGAAACTATTTGTAACATTTTTTCGTTAAACAGTTGTAAATAAACAAAGGAATATTAACTTTGTAAAATCATGTAATGAAAACAGACTGCAATGAGCGGATTAACCGAATTAGTTGATTCTCTTGAAAGTAAACTTGAGAGGCTCGCCCAGAAACTGGAAAGGCTGCAAAAGGAAAATCAGGAGCTGGAAAATGAAATTTCCCGATCGGCTACGGTTATAAGCAGGCAGTCAGAGGAGATCGCTTCGTTGAAGAAACAGAACGAAACGCTGAAGATGGCCAATTCATTACTGGGCAGTGACTATAATAAGAGAGAAACGAAACTCAGGATAAATTCATTGATCCGCGAAATAGATTATTGCATAGCACAACTTTCTGATTAAGAGCAATGGATGACAAGCTTAAGATAAAGATATCAATTGCCGACAGGGTTTACCCGCTTACGGTTGATTTCCATCAGGAAGAAGGATTAAGGAGTGCCTCGAAGAAGATTGATACCATGATCAAACAGTTCGAGGAAAACTATGCGGTAAGGGATAAGCAGGATGTTCTTGCCATGTGTGCGCTGCAGTTTGCCGCACAGGTGGAGCAAAAACAGATAGATAAGTCGGCCGACTTTGAAGCTGCTTTTGAACGGCTTGAGAAAATGAATGAAAGACTTGACGGAATCCTCTCACGATAATAAAAATACGTTCTTTACATACGTCTTAAAATACTGCCTACATTAGTACATATTTGATAAACTCAACGCCAATTCTTTAAAATGGGCGAATCGCCGCTACTATAGCATGCTGCCTCTGAGCAGATCCTTGAACAGCGGGTTAGCTCAAAACTTGTCTTTACGAGTTTATACAATACCCTCTAATGTAGGCTTTTTTATATACTAACGCAAACTAACTATGGATTCTACATTACTAATAATCATTGCCTGTATCGCCGGTTTGGGGATAGGGTTCGGGATTGCAAAAGTCCTTGAAAAAAAGAGCGCCGCCAGCATACTGGAGGCCGCCAAAAAAGATGCGGCAGCACTGCTTAAAGCTGCCAATGCCGAAGCAGAGGCTGCTAAAAAAGATAAAATACTACAGGCTAAGGAAAAATTCCTTGAACTTAAGGCCGAGCACGAACAGGTAATACTGGGCCGTGATAAAAAAATTGCTGAAGCTGAAAAAAGGACCCGCGATAAAGAGTCGCAGGTATCAAACGAGCTGGCAAAAACAAAAAAGCTTAATGATGAGCTTGAGGCTAAAGTAACCGATTATAATAACCGTGTTGAACACCTTGACAAAAGACAGCAGGAAATTGACAGACTGCACAAAAGCCAGGTGGAACAGCTGGAGGTTATATCAGGCCTTTCGGCAGAAGAAGCGAAGAACCAACTGATTGAAAGCCTGAAAGCTGAAGCGAAGACAAGCGCCATGGCACACATTCAGGAAACTATTGAAGAGGCTAAGCTTACCGCACAGCAGGAAGCTAAAAAGATCATCATCAGCACCATACAGCGTGTGGGTACTGAAGAAGCGGTGGAGAACTGTGTGTCGGTGTTCAACATTGAGTCGGATGACGTTAAAGGACGTATTATTGGCCGTGAAGGGCGTAACATACGTGCGCTTGAAGCTGCTACCGGTGTAGAGATCATTGTTGATGATACCCCTGAAGCTATTATCCTTTCATGTTTTGACCCCGTAAGGAGGGAAATTGCACGCCTTGCACTGCACAAGCTGGTAACAGACGGAAGGATACACCCGGCGCGTATTGAAGAAGTTGTTGGAAAAACTGCCAAGCAGATTGAAGACGAAATTATTGAAGTAGGTAAACGTACCGTGATTGACCTTGGTATACACGGGCTGCACCCTGAGCTTATAAAAATTGTAGGAAGGATGAAATACCGTTCTTCTTACGGACAGAACCTGTTACAGCACTCGCGCGAGGTAGCAAAACTGTGTGGCCTTATGGCTGCCGAGCTTGGCCTTAACGTGAAGCTTGCCAAAAGGGCCGGTTTACTGCACGATATAGGTAAAGTGCCGGATACGGAGAGCGACCTTCCGCACGCTCTACTTGGTATGCAGTTGGCTGAGAAGTATGGTGAGAAAGAAGAAGTTTGCAACGCTATTGGTGCCCACCATGATGAAATTGAAATGAAATCGCTGCTATCACCAATCGTACAGGTGTGTGATGCTATTTCAGGTGCAAGGCCGGGTGCAAGAAGGCAGGTGCTTGACTCGTACATACAACGTCTTAAAGACCTTGAAGATATTGCCTATGGCTTTGGCGGCGTTAAGAGCGCTTACGCTATCCAGGCAGGACGTGAATTACGTGTAATCGTGGAGAGCGAAAAAGTAAGCGATGAAATGGCTGCTAACCTTTCTTTTGAAATATCGCACAAGATACAGACTGAAATGACCTACCCGGGCCAGGTAAAAATTACCGTAATTCGTGAAACACGTGCGGTTAATATAGCTAAATAAAGCTGCTTAGTTTCTGAGCGATTTAGCTTCTTAGCAAGAAAAATGAAAGCTGCCTTAGGGTGGCTTTTTTTGTGGAGTAGCTGGGCGATTAAGCGATTAAGCTAATCAGCCGGGGCTGTTTTGTTAAACTTACCTTGGCTTTCCAACAGGGTCATGTTATAATTTGCCCCTGGCTTCAGCCAGGGGGATTAGAAGAAGCACCCACAAGGCTTTAGCCAAATATAAATAATTCGGCTAAAGCCATCTTCAATTCCAACCTGTAACCCTTGGCTAAAGCCAAAATTACAATTTCAATTTGTAACCCCTGGCTAAAGCCAGGGGCAAAGGATGTAGCATATGGCTTATTTATTAATAGCCAATCTGACTTACTCCTGACTCTCAGCACCTAAAAAATAAAGAAGCTTAGCCAGCTTCCCAAAAAAAGAAAAAGCCACCCGAAGGCAGCTTTTTCCACTTAAACAAAAACACCATTATCTCCAGCCTCCTCCTAATGAGCGGTAAAGGTAAACCACTGCATTAAGCTGGTCTCGTTTCAGTGCGACAAGGTCCAGTTCGCTTTGCAGCACATTACTTTGTGCTGTTATAACTTCCAGATAGCTTGCCATACCGCTTTTAAACAACATGTCTGCATTGTTCGTTGCTTTTTGCAGGCTTGCTACACGTTGTGACGCAAGTTCCTGCTCTTCTTTAAGTTTTTGTACGCTTACCAGCGCATCAGATACTTCGCCGACAGCTGTAAGCACTGCCTGACGGAAGTTTATAACTGCCTTTTCACGCTCTACTTTGGCCACTTCATATTGTGTCTGCAGCCTGCGGCCCTCAATTAAGGGCTGTGTTACGGCACCTGCCACCATTCCGAATAATGACGCCGGCATGTTGAACCAGTTGCTCGCCTGGAAAGAGTTCAATCCCCCACCTGCCGTTATATTCAGTGCAGGATACATAGATGCTTTGGCAACACCTACTCTTGCATTGGCAGCCTGAAGTTCATATTCTGTAATTTTTACGTCAGGCCTGCGGCTCACAATTGATGCAGGAACACCTGTGGAAAGTTTTTCATGCAACGACACAAGGTCAAGCTTTGCATTACGCGTAATTTCACCTGGGAGGGCTCCTGTCAGTACGCTAAGTGCATTTTCCTGAAGTGTAATTTCCTTCTCTACCATGGGCACTATCTGGGCGGCACGGAGCCTCTGTGCCTCTGTCTGCTCTACCGCCAAAGATGTCACCTGGGCGGCATCAAACTGCATTTTTACTATGCGCAATGTATTATCACTTAAAGCAAGGTTTTTCTTCGCCACTTCAAGTTGCGCATCCAGCATCAGCAGGTTGTAATATCCCTGTGCTACACCGGCTACAATATCAGTCTGCAACAGCTTACGCGCTTCTTCAGTAGCAAGGTATTGTGCAAGGGCTTCACGCTTCCTGCTGCCTATCTTGCCCCAAATATCGGCTTCCCAGGATAAAGTTACCCCTGCTGAATAATCTTCAACATGGGTTGTACCTAAAAAGTTGCGTGCGCTCAAGCCATTCAGGCTGTTTTCAGAAGGTTTGGTTGTAGTAGCCTGTACATACAGCCCAACCTTGGGCACATTACCCCACTTTGACTGCTTTAATAGCAAACGTGCTGCTTCAACATTTTTTAGCGCAGCCTGCATGTCATAATTATTGGTAATAGCCTTACCAATTAGGTCCTGAAGATTTTGGTCAGGAAAGAACTGCTTCCACTCAATATCTGCAATAGTTGTAGTATCTGTCTCAACCGCATTCCTGTAAGTCAGCGGCAGTTCAGGTTCGGGTGTAGGTGTGTCCTTTGATACTTTACATCCTGTAAGCAACAGGAACAAAGCGAACAAAAGGCCTATATTATATTTTTTCATTGTAATGGTTGTTTTTATTAAGATCAGGATGCCTTATCCATTCCGGCCAAAAGTAAATCTGTTAACCAGCATAAGACCCTCCTCTGCCGAAATGGAAATACATAATCAGCAGGCATCCCTTGAATTAATTCACTAACTCTAATTGTTTTGTATCTTTAAGCTGGCCGTTGCTTGACGGCTGCACAGGTGTACCTGATACTTTTTCCTGCAGGTACTGGAATATGATGAACAACACCGGTATTATGAACAGCCCCAATATTACTCCTGAGAGCATACCGCCGGCAGCACCTATACTAATAGAATGGTTACCCTGCGCTGATGGCCCTGTGGCAAACATCATTGGTACCATACCCACAATAAAAGCAAGCGATGTCATGATGATAGGGCGCAGCCTTAACTTAGCAGCTTCAAGCGCAGATGCAAGCAGTGTGTGGCCGGCCCTTCGGCGCTGTGCGGCGAATTCTACAATAAGGATAGCATTTTTAGCTAACAATCCTATCAGCATTATCAGCGCCACCTGAACATAAATATTATTTGATATGCCTGTGAGGCTTATGGCTGCAAATACCCCGAATATTCCTGTAGGTATTGAGAGGATTACCGCCCACGGCAGGATGTAACTTTCATACTGCGCCGCAAGAAGGAAATACACAAATAGCAGGCTCAGTACGAAAATGACAACCGACTGCCCGCCTGATAATATTTCTTCCCTTGTCATACCGGAGAATTCATACGAATAACCCTGTGGCAGTTGCTTTGCGGCTACTTCCTCTACAGCCCTGATAGCATCACCGGTACTTACACCCGGCTTAGGTATTGCGTTTACTGTCATTGAGTTGAACAGGTTGTAGCGTGAGGCATTTTCAGGCCCGTAAACTCGTTTAAGTTTTACCAGTGTACTAACCGGTACCATCTCTCCAAGCTTGTTTTTTACAAATACTCCTGTAAGTGATTCCGGTGTGGCACGGGTATCTTTATCGGCCTGTACCATTACCCTGTAGTACTTACCGAAACGGTTAAAGTCAGACACCTGCGAGCTACCGTAGAAAGCACCTACGGTTTGCATTAAATCTTTTACACTTACATTAAACTGCTCGGCTTTGGCATCATCAACTTCCATCTCGTACTGCGGGTAATCAGCACGGAAAGGTGTAAATGCTACGGCTATTTCAGGACGCTTCATCAGTTCACCTATAAAGTTGTTGCCAATGCCGCTGAATTTTTCAAGGCTGCCTCCTGTACGGTCCTGAAGTACAAAATCCAATCCGTCAATGTTACTGAAACCAGGTACGGTAGGGAAGGTAAATACAAAGAAGTTAGCTCCCTTTACACCCGCCAGCTTCTGCCTTGCTAATTCCATGATTGCATTAATATCACTTACCTCACCGCGTTCTTTCAGCGGTTTCAGGTTAAGGAACAGCACACCAAATGACGGGCTTGACGACTGTGTAAGCATATTAAAGCCTGAAAGCGTTACCAAGTGTTGGTTGGCCGGAATTGTGCTTAATGCAGTCTCAGCTTCTTTAAGTGCCTGTGTGGTACGCTCTAAAGATGTACTTGCCGGCATTGCCATAGAGATTGCTATGAAGCCCTGGTCTTCAGACGGGATGAAGCCTGACGGAGTTTTCTTTACCATCCATACGGTTGCAAGGATTACCACAGCTAACCCTCCAAGGCTCACCCATTTATTCTTTATAAGGAAACGAAGGCTGCCCAGGTATTGAGTGGTCATTTTATTGAAGCCAACATTAAAGCCTGCAAAAAACCTTTCTTTAAATGTTGTTTTTTGAGCTGGTGCGTGGCCATGTTCAGTATGTGGGTGCACATTTTTAAGGAACAACGCGGCCAAAGCAGGGCTTAACGTTAAAGCATTTACCGCAGATATAACAATTGCTATGGCCAGCGTAAGTGCGAACTGCCTGTAGAATACACCTGCCGAGCCTTCCATAAAACCAACCGGAAGGAATACGGCCGACATTACCAATGTAATAGATATTAATGCACCAGTAATTTCGCTCATGGCTGATAATGTAGCTTCCTTGGGTTCCTGCCCCTGCTCCATTTTTGCGTGGACAGCCTCGACGACAACAATGGCGTCATCCACTACGATACCAATAGCCAGTACTAATGCGAACAACGTAAGCAGGTTGATCGAAAATCCGAAGATGGACATAAAGAAGAACGTACCTAATATTGCCACCGGTACTGCAATAGCAGGTATCAGTGTTGACCTGAAATCCTGAAGGAACAGGTAAACTACGATAAACACCAGCAGGAACGCTTCGATAAGCGTAGTCTTTACCTGGCTGATAGAGGCGTCCAGCATCACTTTAGTGTTGTATATAACTTCATACTTTACACCTGCAGGGAAGTTTTTCGATACCTTCTGCAAAAGCTTGTCAATTGCCACCTGTATTTCATTTGCGTTAGAGCCGGGCAGCTGGAGCACCATTATGTTAGTGCCCGCGTGAGTATCGTGCCTTGAAAAGCTATTGTTGGTATAAGATCCAAATTCAATACGGGCTACATCTTTAAGGTAAAGAATAGAACCGTCAGTATTAGTACGTACTATTATATTTTCATAATCACCGGGTTTATTAAGCTTACCTTTATACTTTATAACGTACTCAAAAGACTCGGTGCTGTTTTCACCAAATTTACCGGGAGCAGCTTCAAGGTTTTTGTCCTGTATGGCACCCATAACCTCACGCGGCGTGATTCCATAGTTTGCCATTTTAGAGGGGTTCAGCCACACCCTCATAGAGTAGTCTTTGCTACCGCCGAATAAAGTTGCCTGGCCTACGCCCGGAATCCTTTTTATTTCAGGGATTATATTGATATTGGCATAGTTGGCAAGGAATGTCTGGTCATAAGCACCATCCTTTTCAGAGAACAGATCGATAACCATAATGATACTGTTCTGCTGCTTGGCTGTGTTAACACCTGCCTGTATAACCTCGGCAGGAAGCTGGCTGGTGGCCTGGGCTACCCTGTTCTGTACGTTTACGGCAGCCTGGTCAGGATTTGTGCCGAGCTTGAAGTACACAGTAATTACAAGCGATCCGTCGTTACTGGCGGTAGAGCTCATGTAGGTCATGTTCTCAACACCGTTGATGGATTCTTCCAGTGACGGCGCTACTGAACGTAGTACTGTTTCGGCATTGGCACCGGGATATAAAGCAGTAACCTGTACTGCAGGCGGGGCTATATCAGGAAACTGCTGCAAAGGCAGTTTTACGAGCCCTATGACCCCTAAAATAACCAATAGGATGGATATGACCGTTGCCAAAACCGGCCGGTCTATAAATTTTTTAAACATGGTATGTAGTGTTTAAGTTACTGGTATGTAATTATTTGGAAGCTAATTCAACCGATACGGCCTCGGGTTTAACAACGGTTCCATCCTGCAGGCTTTCAAAGCCTTTGTATACAATCCTGTCGCCGGCTTTAAGCCCGTCTTTTACAAGATAATCAATACCTGATTTTCCGAAAACAATAACAGGTACTTTGGTTACCTTATTAGCTTTGTCTACGGTGTACACGAATATTTTATCCTGAACTTCTACAGTAGATGCCTGTGGCACTGTTACAGTGTTGCCGTGGGTAATGCCAAGCCTTACCTTACCTGTGTTGCCTGAACGAAGTAGCCCCTGTGCATTAGGGAAACTTGCCCTTAATGTAATAGCCCCTGTAGTTTTATCGAACTGGCCGTTTACCATATCTATATGCCCTTTATGCTCATACTCGTTGCCGTTTGGTAAAACCAGCGTTACAGGCGGAAGGTTTTTAATCTTCTCGTTTAAAGTGCTGCCCGCATTCTTTTCCCTGAAGGTGATGAAATCAGACTCGCTTAATGAGAAGTAAGCATGTACTTCACCAATATCTGAAAGCTCGGTCAACGGCATTGGGTCGGCGGCAGACACAAGGCTTCCCTGTTTTTTAGGAAGGCGGGTAATATAACCATCTACCGGAGCTTTTATCAGCGTATAACCTAAGTTAATCCTTGCAGAAGCCACTGCAGCCTGTGCCTGTTTCCTGTTAGCCTCAGCTATTTTTAATGATGCTTTAGCCGACTTCAGCTGATATTCAGCCACAACCTTTCCATCTACAAGGGGGGTAAGCTTCTCTACTTCAAGTTTTGCGTTTATTACGGCTGCTTCAGCTGCATTCAATGCGCCCTGAGCATTATTTAACGCTTCAGAGTACCTGTGATCGTTAATTTTAAAAAGTGGCTGCCCTGCCTGAACAAAGGCGCCTTCATCAACAAATACTTTATCAAGATAACCGTCTACCTGCGGGCGTATCTCAACATTAGTGCGTCCTTCAACAGTTACAGGATATTCACTGTATGTTACAGCGTTACCTGAATTAATTGCCAATACAGGAACTGCTATTTCCTGCTGCGCCGGTGCAGGCGCATCATTTCCTTTTGTAAAGCCGTATATGAACAGCCCTGCAGCGAGAATGAAAACTAAAACTATAATTAATCGTTTCATAATGTTATTAAATTATTTAATGGCGTTAAGTTATTGTGTAAAAAAAATTGATTGATTAACGTTGGTTTTACATTGTAAAATCATTTAACAACGTTAAGTAACTGATGAAAAAAAGTTGCGCTAAGTCATTTCATATATTAATTAAATTATTTAATGGCGTTAAGTTGGTGAGGAAAAAAATTTTAATCTTTTATATAACGTATTATACCACTGATTGCATCTTTTAAAATTTGCTTGTTTATTTCATCTGAGAGTCCACCGCTAAGCATGTTGATAGAGATCAACCCATGAATAACTGAGAAAAATGTAAAATACTTCTGCATTATAATATCCGAATCAGCATCAGCTTCACCCATAAGTTCAGCGATAGATGAACAAATTATGTCATAAGGAGCATCACTCTCCGGGGTGCTTTGTTGGCAGCATGTCATCTGTACGCCATACATAAGCTGGTACATTTCTTTATTCTTAAGGCCGAAGTTCCAATAAGCAAGCCACATGGCCTCCAGTTGGGCAGCTGCGTCATCACCGGCTTCCTTCTTTGCCGCGTCAAGGTCTTTTGCTAACAATAAAAACCCTTTAGATGTCAGCTCCTGCAGTATAGCCTCTTTATTAGCAAAGTATTCGTAAATAATAGGTGCAGTATATTCTATCCTGTCGGCTATTTTACGCATACTAAGCCCCTGCCACCCTTCTTCCTTTACTATTTGCCTTGCAGCTTTAATAATATTAGAGCGGGGTTCTTCTTTCTGCCTTAATATACGTTCTTTACATCCCATTTTTTAATTGGTGTAAAACATTTAACACCGTTAAGCAAAATTACATGCTTCTTGTTTTACTTTAACAAATATAC
>JAEWKB010000265.1 GCA_023386255.1 Bacteroidota bacterium | reverse complement strand
CGTGTATTAGTACCGGTACGTGCTCTTCGCGTGCTATGGCCGATGCTTTTTCGTAAGCAGCAACAAGCTCAGGATAATCCCAGCCTTTTACGGTGATGATCTCATAACCTTTATGATGCTCATCACGCTGAAAGCCCTTTAATATTTCAGATATGTTTTCTTTAGTAGTCTGGTGGCGCGCATGAACGGAGATACCGTATTCATCATCCCACACGCTTATAACCATTGGCACCTGCAGTACGCCTGCGGCATTGATGGTCTCAAAAAACAAACCTTCGGAAGTACTGGCGTTGCCTATGGTGCCCCATGCCACCTCGTTACCGTTGATGGAAAAGTTAGTTTTGTTCTCGATACCCGTAACATTACGGTATATTTTAGATGCCTGTGCCAATCCTAAAAGCCTTGGCATTTGCCCCGCAGTAGGGGAAATGTCAGCACTTGAATTCTTCTGTTGTGTGAGGTTCTTCCAGTTGCCATTCTCGTCAAGGCTGTGGGTGGCAAAGTGGCCTCCCATCTGGCGCCCGGCCGACATTGGGTCATGCTCCAGGTCGCTGTGGCCGTAAAGCCCTGCGAAGAACTGTTGTATATTCAATTGGCCAATAGCCATCATAAAGGTTTGGTCGCGGTAGTAGCCCGAGCGGAAGTCTCCGTTCTTAAAAGCCTTGGCCATTGCCAGCTGCGGTACTTCTTTACCATCGCCAAAAATACCGAATTTGGCCTTGCCGGTAAGCACTTCTTTACGGCCTAAAAGGCTGCATTCCCTGCTTACAACAGCTATTTTATAATCGTTAAGAACCTCGGCCTTGAAGTCTTCAAAAGATAATTCCTTTTTTGTTTGTGTTTCTGTCATAAAACCAATAGTTGTGGAATACAAATTTAATTAAAAGTATGACATATCATAATAACAGTATAAATATTTGATTTCACTATTACTAAATTATATGCCGCTTCCGCAGATGTTGATGCGAAATTTTCAGCAAAGCAGGAATAAATTTAAAGATAATTAATTTTTATGCTGATTTACCTCTTCTAGAACCACTTACGGGTAAACAGATTAATAAGTGTTCCCGGACTGATGGTAACTACAAAACGTATCTTTTCGCCATAGTTAGGAGTGTCAAGCTCGAAGCCGTTGCTGGAATACACAGGGAAATAGAGCTCGAAATAATCAGGCACCAGGTTCAGGCGGATGCCGCTGTCCCACGCAAATTGTGCGTTCGTGTATTTGTTCTTAAATAACCCAACATCACCATACACTTCTATCCAGTTCCATATGTTGAAGCTTCCGTTAATTGTAGTCATCCACTGATTGGCATATCGGGTGTCGAGCATCGACTTAAAGCCACCCTCAGCTAACACGAACTGCTGGCTGAAAAGCCCTGTTTCTTCTGAACGGCCGTAGAAGTTATAGTCGAACATATAGTCGGTAGGCCTGTCAAGTCCAAAGCTGAAGAATTCTGACGCGGTGCTGCGATACATGAACATACCGGCATACATACGCAGGTTTATCTGGCGGTTATCGTTAAACAGCCTCCGGAATTGTACTTCACCGGAAAGATTCCCGAAGTTGTTCGCCAATTGTACATCCGTAAAGAAGTTGTAGTGTTTTGTTATCTCCGACTCATACTTGCTATATCGCACGTTGAAGTCGGAGTAGTTTTCATTCTGCTCATCGGTATCGGCAAACGCTGAAGCTTCACGGTCTACCATAACATGCCTTAGCAGGATAAACTCTTTTTTATTCTTTCGCAGGTCTTCGTCACGGATACGAAACTGTATGCTCGGCGTAAACTTTTTGTAAGCGGCATCAGGTGCATAGTGGTAGGTAGAGCCGCCAATGCCATAGCGTATATTATACAGTGCACCTTCACGTATATAATGGTTGTACAGGAATGAAGCCGAACCGATAAGTTCGCCTGTTTTGCTGGAGTAGGTGGGTTCAACATCAAAAATGAAAGGTTTATCGAGCAGTGATTTGTTGTGGAAACGCAATCCGATTGATACCCCGTCATACACATTAAATACAAAGCTTGGAACATAAAACACCTGGTTTACTGTAGGGTCTTCCAGATCCTGAAAGAATGTAAATTTTATCGGCTTGTTTAGGATGCCATTAACCGACTTCCTGTTGTTACGGGCGTTGTATTCAGGTATTTCGTTATAATAGTTCAGTACCAGCCTGTTTGCATCATTGCGTGGAATGGTTAGCGTAGTATCTGTTGCTACCTTTTCGAGCCATTGCTTATAAACCACATCACCTGCCTTGTTTACTCCGTATAGTGACACCGGCACAGTAGCATCAGCATTATTCTTAACTTTTATCCGCAGTGAATCACCTTCTTTTTTCAAATTACCAAACTTGTAATCAATCAGCTTACGGGTATCAACAATCGTATCAAAAAACCAGCTTAAATCTTTAGTTGTAGATGATTTTAAAATTTTCTCGAAGTCCTCACGTTCTGTTTGCTGTATTCTATTTAACTCGTAATACTGTTTAATGGCATTTGGAACTATGTCATTACCTAAGTAAGCATCGAGATAGTTAAGGCTGAGCCCGGCACGGTACCTTCCGGCAAGCTGCTCATTAAATTTAACATAGGTATTTTTTGGATCACCTATAGGCTGGTCAAGGTTCTTCCTGGCCATGAGCAGGTACAGATAGTTGTACTGCCCGTTAAAATCTACTTTAAATAAATTGAAGCTTTTAAGTATCCACCAGTCCGAAAGGTCTCCCATCATGTGCTTGTCCTGGTGGTATTCCTGTACATATTTCATCATCAGGTACGTCTGGATGCCATCAAATACCCAGTGGTCTTTGCGGTGGTCCAGTTTAAGTGTATTTTTAAGATAAGTATTAAGATAGGCTTTAAGAAAGCGCACTTCATACAGAAAAGAATCCGGAAACGGGCTGATAAAAGAAGGAAGCTGATTAAGGCCATATACCGGATTACGGGCATAGTCGGCTTCTGTTATCATTATTTTACCGTAAGGGTAGATGCCCAGATTTTGATTGGTAAAACTCACTATCTGTTCAATCAGCACGGCCCGCTGTATTTGTGTGGTACGGCTATTCTTAAGGTTGGTGTTAACCTCAAGCGTGCCGGTACGGAACACTTCATAGCTGCTTTTTTCTGTTTCAATAGACAGGCTGAAGCTGTTCAGCCCTTTGCCGATGAAATAGTATTGCTCTGCATCGCCTTTAATTTCTTTACTACCTTCGTATAAATCCGAAACTACTTTAGTACCTGCCGGCACAGTCAGTGTCATTTCATAATCGCTGATGGCATTGGCAATGTCATCAAGGTTTTCGTTGCTGTAGTACACAAACTTACCTTCTTCAATGCGGGCAGGCGACAGGTACCAGTCCTTTAACGTATAACTGCCTTTATTGTCATGGCCGAAGCGGGTAAACCTGTCTTCGGGGATTTTGACAGCATAGGTAAGGATAAGGGTAAATTTTTGTCCCGGCTCTATTGCTCTTTTAAGTTGTACCTCTATAATATCAGGATGATTGTCAGGACGCCTGTACTCAAGCTGCAGCCCGTTTTTATCTGCAATAGAATTAATAGTAGTGCTGCCCCGATCCTCATCAGGAGCAATATGAAATGATCTCACGAACTCATCTGAAAAACGTTTGGCCAAAGGTGTTTCTTTGCCGGAATATGAATTATTCCAGTCGTTCAGCACAATTTTATTCAGCATAACATCACTCTGGTTATGATAAATAAGTTCCTGCTGCACCTGAAGTGTATGAGCAGCATGATCCAGCTTCACTATCATTTTGTTTTGGTGCTGAGCAAACACTGAAGCCGATAAAAGTATTGTAATGATGGCCAAAAGCCTGTTTACTGCATTCAAGGTAAATTAATTTAGTGCTTATAACTATAGATGGCTTTAGCTGGCTTGCAGTGCAATATACTATAACTAATTTACAGATGCAAAATTGTGGAGTGGGTTGCTTATAAAAAAGAAAAAGCTGCCCGTAGGCAGCCTTATATTAAAAGTTAGGGCTAAGCTGATATTTTTTGTAGAAGTTATCAATCACTTCCAGCACTTCGTCCTCAGTATCAACCAGCTTTATCAGGTTAAGGTCTTCAGGATTAGCGTTAGCGTATTTTTCAACAATTACAGCTTTTATCCAGTCCATCAATCCACTCCAGAACTCACGTCCTACCAATATAATCGGGAATTTAGCTATCTTTTTGGTCTGGATTAGCGTTATAGCCTCAAAAAGCTCATCAAGCGTACCGAAACCACCCGGCATAACTACAAATCCCTGAGAATATTTTACGAACATTACTTTACGAACAAAGAAATAGTCGAAATTAAGGTTCTTGTCTTTGTCAATATAAGGATTGAAATGCTGCTCAAAAGGCAACTCAATGTTAAGCCCAATTGAAGGGCCACCGCCTGCATGTGCGCCTTTATTGCCCGCTTCCATAATACCGGGGCCTCCGCCCGTAATAACGCCGTAGCCTGCTTTGCCTATTTTTTCAGCAATCTTTTCGGCTAACAAATAATATTTATCACCGGGCTTTGTCCTTGCCGAACCGAAAATGGAAACTGAAGGGCCAATACGCGCCATGGTCTCGTACCCGTTTACAAACTCGGCCATAATTTTAAAAATAGCCCATGAGTCGTTGCTGCGTATCTCGTTCCATGTTTTTTGCTTTAAGCGGTCATGGATCCTTTCATCTTCATTTTCGTATATGTCTTTCGTCATAGTATTCTTCTTTAATTTTTAAACAAACGGCGGCTAAGATAATTCTTTTTTAAGGAAATGCGCCGTATAACTTTTTTTGTTTTTGGCAACTTCTTCAGGTGTGCCTTTGGCTACCAGCTGCCCGCCGCCTTTACCGCCTTCATAACCAATGTCAATAATATAGTCAGCCAGCTTTATTACATCCATATTATGCTCTATAATAAGTACTGTGTTGCCTTTATCTACTAATTTATTGATTACCTCCATAAGAACACGGATGTCTTCAAAGTGAAGCCCTGTGGTAGGCTCATCCAGAATGTAGAAGGTGTTGCCTGTATCTTTTTTCGATAGCTCCGACGCCAGTTTTATACGCTGTGCCTCACCACCCGAAAGGGTAGTGCTCTGCTGCCCCAGGGTAATGTAGCCTAAGCCAACATCTTGTATCGTTTTAATCTTTCTGTAAATTTTCGGAATGTTCTCAAAGAACGGCACTGCCTCGTCAACGGTCATGTCCAGCACATCGCTAATTGATTTACCTTTATAGCGAATCTCCAGCGTCTCACGGTTAAATCGCTTGCCCTGGCAGGTTTCGCATTCTACATAAACATCGGGCAGGAAGCTCATCTCTATAACACGCAATCCGGAACCCTCACAGGTTTCGCAACGGCCGCCGCTCACGTTAAAGCTGAAACGCCCGGGCTTGTAGCCGCGTATCATGGCTTCAGGGGTTTGGGTGAAGAGGGTACGTATCTCTCCAAAAACCTCTGTATAGGTAGCTGGGTTAGAGCGTGGTGTGCGGCCTATTGGCGACTGGTCAATATCGATAACCTTATCTATATGTTCAAGCCCTTCAATCTTCTTATAAGGTGCCGGTTTTTTAACTGCATTGAAGAAATGTGCATTCAGAATAGGGTAGAGGGTTTCGTTAATCAGTGTTGACTTACCGCTTCCCGACACGCCTGTTACGCATATCATCTTGCCAAGAGGTAGCTCTATCGATACGTTCTTCAGGTTGTTGCCTGTGGCGCCGGTAAGCTTAATGGTTTTACCGTTACCCTCACGGCGTTTTTTAGGGACTGCTATTTCGCGCTCACCATTAAGGTATGATGCTGTTAACGTATGCTCTTTCAGCAGTTCCTGCGGTGTACCCTCGCTTACTATTTGTCCTCCAAAACGCCCTGCCGCGGGGCCTATAT